>JAYUYY010000693.1:0-4129 GCA_043752225.1 Sandaracinaceae bacterium
CGAAGACTTCACCGCGAACGGCACGCGCTTCACCGAGCTGCTCAAGGCGTTCGTGACCAGCGATGCATTCGCGTTGCGCAAGGAGCCAGAGCCCTGATGGCCTTCACGCTGCCACGTCGAACGTTCTTGCGCGACGCGGGCCGTGCCACCGGCAGCGCGCTGGTCGGCCTGCCCGTGCTCGAGTGCATGCTCAATCGCCACGGCACCGCGTATGCGCAAGGAGCAGCGCTTCCGAAGCGCTACGCGATCGTGTTCGCAGGCCAAGCGCTCGGCGGTGACGATCACGCGAAGGACTACCAGCGCATCAACGGCGATCTGATGACGCAGGACGGGCACTTCATTACCCCGCCCGAAGCCGGCGCCGACTACACGATCACGACGCCGCTGCGGCCGATCGAGCACCTGCACGCAGACTTCAGCCTGGTCACGGGCATGCGCATTCCTTATGACGAGAATTCGGCGGAGGCGAGCGCGGTGCCGGCAGGTGGAGCGTTTCGCGAGTTTCACGGCGGCGGTGCGAGCCCGCTGCTCTCCGGCATGCGCTCGCTCGAGGGCTCGTTCACCGCGAATGGCCCGAGCAGCGATCAACTGATAGCGCAGATGCACGGCGATCAAACCGTTCTCAGCTCGCTGGTGCTGCGCGCGCAGCCCTCGTTCTACTTGGCGGGCTACAGCTTCGCGGGCCGGCACCGCATCAGTTACAGCGGCGCGAATGAGCCGGTCGAAGCGCAAGACAGCCCGCAGACCGCGTTCAACTCGGTGTTCGGTAACTTCATGCCGACCGACACCAGCGATACCGCCGCGATCGCCGCGCACGACTTCGCGTTGCGCTCACGCCGCAGCGTGCTCGATTTGATCCTCGGCAAGCGCGACGCATTGCTCGCGCGGGTCGGCAACGCCGATCGCCTGCGCTTGCAGCGCCACTTCGACGAGATCCGCGATCTCGAGCGCCGGATCAG
This sequence comes from Sandaracinaceae bacterium, assembly GCA_043752225.1. Taxonomy (GTDB): domain Bacteria; phylum Myxococcota_A; class Polyangia; order Polyangiales; family JAFGIB01; genus JAYUYY01. Next base: position 960 of record JAYUYY010000693.1, read on the forward strand.
CGAGCTGCCGCCCACCGTCGGCGGCCAATGCGCGCTGCCCACCGATCCCGGCCCCGATGCACCGGTCGGCGGCGACAACGCCGGCTCGGGCTCCGATTCGATCGGCACCAACACCGGCTACAGCGACGAGCACAACCGCTCGCGCGTGATGGCGGATCTCATTCATATGGCGTTCGTGTGCGATCTCACGCGCTCCGCGACGCTGCAGATCACGGCGTTCCAGTCGCACATGAACGTGACGCCGATCGCCGATCAGCTCGACTCGCCGATGACCTTATCGCGCGCGATCCGCGCCGACCTGCACGAGGTTGGGCACAACGGCGACGCCGATTTCCGAGGTCAACTGCCGGTTAGCCTGTTCCTCGGCTGGCACATCAGCCACTACGCCTATTTGATCGACAAGCTCAAGGCCACGCCCGAAGGCGCCGGCACGGTGCTCGACAACTCGGTCGTGGTGTTCATGCCCGAGGCCGGTCACGGCCGACACCTCAACTCGCCGAGCGACACCGAGCCCAAGACGCACTCGGTGGAAGACATGGTGTTGCTGGTCGCAGGTCGCGCGGGCGGATTGCAGCCCGGCAAGCACATCCCGACCGGCGGCGCGCACCCCGCGCAAGCGCTCGTCAGCTGCATGCAGGCCGCGGGTTACGAGGGCGACACGCTCGGCGAGGTCACCGGCAACGTGCCCGAGCTGTTCGAGTAGCCGACCTCACAATGGCGCACCGAGCGCTTCCCGTTCGAGTAGGCTCCCCCCTAGTTTGGCGCCCGGTAAAACAGCTCTGCTCGCGGTGTTCGTCCTGCTCGCGCTCGGGCTCTCGATCGTCTGGGCGCGCCAAGCCGCCTTTGTAAGGCGCGCCAAGGGTGGAGCGCGGCCGAGCCTGTTTCACTTCGCGACCGGGTTCATCACCGACTTCCTGGACACGCTCGGGATCGGATCGTTTGCGACCACCACGACCGCGTACCGGTTGTCGGGCCAAGTCGAGGATCGTCTGATCCCCGGCACGCTGAACGTCGGCCACGCGCTGCCCACGACAGTGCAGGCGCTGATCTACGTGACCATCGTCGAGGTCGAGATGACCACGCTCGCCACGATGATCGCCGCCTCGGTCGCGGGCGCGTGGCTCGGCTCGGGGATCGTCTCGCACTGGCCGCGGCGCAACATCCGCCTGGCGATGGGCTCGGCGTTGCTGATCGCGGCGCTGCTGATGACCGCGTCTGCGCTCGGCCTTCTGCCCGGTGGCGGCAGCGCGCTCGGCTTGTCGCCCGCGTTGCTGGTGATCGGCGCGCTCGCCAACTTCGCGCTTGGCGCGCTGATGACCGCCGGTATCGGCCTGTATGCGCCCTGCCTAATTTTGGTCAGCGTGCTCGGCATGAGCCCGACCGCGGCGTTCCCGATCATGATGGGCTCGTGCGCGTGCTTGATGCCCGCCGCGAGCATCCGCTTCATCCGTGAAGGCGCCTACGACATGCGGGCCGCGCTCGGGCTGGCCATCGCCGGCATCCCCGGCGTGCTGATCGCAGCGTTTCTGGTGCGCTCGCTCGAGCTCGATACGGTGCGCTGGCTGGTGATCGCGGTCGCGAGCTATACAGCCGTCACGTTGCTGCTCGCCGCACGCCGCGAAAGGTGAAGCAAGCATGCGTCTCGATACGCTCTCGATCTGCTCTCTGCTGCTCGTCTCTTTCGGCTGCGTGAGCAGCTCCACTCGGAGCGATCTGCGATCGGTGCGAGACCTCGCGAACGAACGCAGCTCGGTCAAGAACCTCGCGCTCCCGGCGCTGTCGCAGAACGCCGATTCAGGATCGAGCGATCCGGCGAGCCCGGAAAAAGATCCCGAGGTTATGCGCATGCTCGCGCAGCCGCTGACCGTCGAGAGCGCGATTCGCATCGCGATCTTGAACAACCGGTCGCTGCGCGCCGATCTCTTGGACCTCGGCGTCGCGCGCGGCGTGCTGGTCGAAGCCAACGTCTTTCCGAACCCGGAATTCGAAGCGTCGGTCCGCTTCTCGGAGCGCCGAGATGTCGATCCAGTTTGGGATCTCGGCTTCGGCTTCGACATCACGAAGATCGTGCTGCGCGGCACGCATGAAGAGATCGCCGAAGCCGAGCTCGACGCGGCGCGCGTGCGCGTAGCCGGCGCGACGCTCGACTTGGCGCTGCAAACCCGGCTCGCGTACTACGCACTGCAACACGCCGAGCAACGCGTCGCGCTACAGAAGACCACGCTCGATGCGTTCGCCGCCAGCGCCGAGACCGCGCAAGCGCTGTTCGACGCCGGCAACCTGACCGCGCTCGATCTCGTGACCGAGCAAGCGGCATACGAAGGCGCGCGCGCGGATCTCTCGGAAGCCGAAGCGCTGCGCATGACGCGGCGCGAGCAGCTCGCGGTCTTGCTCGGCGTGTTCAATCAAACGCTGGCCGTTGCGACCCAGCTCGCACAGCCGCCGGACAAGCTGAGCGAGCCCGACAAGCTCGAAGACCGCGCGATCGAAGCCAGCCTCGAGTTGGCGCAAGCGCGCGCGCTGCTGACGGCCGCGAGCCGGCGCATCGGGCTGACGGAAGACAGCGGCTCCTTGCCCGCGCTGCACTTGGGCGTCGTCGCCGAGCACGAAGAGAACACTTGGTCGGTCGGCCCTGCGCTGAGCGGCTCGTTCCCGATGTTCGATCAGAACAAAGGCGGGACGATCGCCGCGCGCGCCGAGCTCAACGCCTTGCGCGAGCGCTACGCCGCGAGCGCGCTCGCGATCCGCTCGGCGGTGCGCGTCGCACGCGAGCGCGCGATCGCCGCGCAAGCGCGCGCCCTACACTACCGCGACACGCTCTTACCGCTGCGCGAGCGCGTGCTGCGCGAGAGCACGCTGCAATACAACGCGATGCAGCTCAGCGTCTTTCAGCTCCTGCAAGCGCGCCGCGATCAGCTCGCGACCTCTTCGCTGTATCTCGACGCGCTGCTCGAGTACTGGCGCGCGCGCGCGGAGATCGATCAGCTGCTCGCAGGCCGCCGCGTCGCGCAGAGCGGCGACGACGCTGCGAGCGCGTCCTCGCAGCGCACCGCTCCGGATTCGCACTGAGCGCAGCGGCGCGGCAACACGCGGTTCGCGCGTCGATCGCATCATGACCAGGCATCGCGGTTCGAGGACCGCGCGGTTAGGGGACCTCGCGGTTAGGGCGG
>JAYUYY010000694.1:0-4127 GCA_043752225.1 Sandaracinaceae bacterium
GCGCAAGAGCAACGAGCTGTCCGCGCCCTCCGCCAGCTTGATCGAGGCGGCAGCGCGCAGCGCATACGCGAGCAGCACGAGCTCGAACGGCTCGACCGCGTGACGGCGCAAGAGCTCGAGCGGCTCGGCGCGCTTGCCATCGACGAGCGCGGCTTCGAACGCGATCCACAGCGCGGCTTCACGCTGCGTATCGATGCTCAGCAGCACTTGGGCGGCGCGCGTCAGCCACAGCGCGCGTTGGTCTTCGGGGCAAGCGGTCGCGATGTCTTCGAGCACCACGGCGCGGTGCTCCGCGAAGCCGGTGGCGGCGAGGTCCTCGTCGAGCGGTGCGTAGAGCAGATCGAAGTGCGGCTCGGCGTCGAGCGCGTCCTCGAGCAACTCGGCCGCGCGGTCGGGTCGGCCGGCCGCTTCGGCGCGTTGCGCTGCGGACAAGCGCAGCTTGCGGCGCGCGTCCGGATCGGTTTGCAGCTCGGCCGCGTGCGCGAGCACTGCGACGGCCGCGTGCCGCGAGCCTTGCGCATCGAGCAGCGATGCGTGCTCGTACACCGTCGGCACGTCCGAGGGCATCAGCGAAAAGGCCCAGTCGAGCAGCGCCATCGCGCGCTCCGGTGCGCTGTCCTGAAAGCCCGCGGCCGCGAGGCGCGCGTGAGCGTTCGCGCCTTGCCGATTCTCGGACTCGAGCAGCGCTGCGACCGCTTCGTGCGGCTCGGGGCTCGCCGGATCGTCCGAGGCGGCTTCGCACAACGCTTCGATCAGACCTTCGCGATTGCCTTGCGCGCGCAGCACGGTCGCGCGCAAACGCTGTGCGCTGCCGCGCTCGACCGAGATGCCCGACGCTTGCACCGCGCTCTGCGCGTAGCGCAGCGCGAGCTCTTCTTCGCCTAGGACGTGACAGTAGAGCGCCGCTTGCTGCAGCGCGCGTGCATCGGAGGGATCGGCGGCGCACGCCTCGCGCAGCGCGCGGCACGCGCGCTCGACCGAGCCCAGGCGCTGCAGCCACGTGTCGGCGAGCGCGACGAAGGCACGCGCGCGTTCGGCACCCTTCGCACCGAGGGCTTCAAGCTTGGCGATGCGTTGTTCGAGCGCCTCGATCGGATCGTCGAAGAGCGGCTGCGCGGGCTGGCTCTCGAGCACGCGCAGCAGCGGCAGCTCGGTCTGGATCAGCGGCTCGCCCGCGTCGTCGGCGTGGCCTGGGTCGAGGCGCAACAGCGGCGGTCGCACGGAGAGCTGTGAAAACAGATCGGGCGCTTCGAGTGGCTCACTGAACGCGGGCAAGATCGAGAGCCGTGGCGGCGGCGGGGGAAGGGTGCCCGTGCCCGCGGGTCGCGAAGGGCCGACGCGGCCCGGCGCTTCGAGCTGCGCGAGGCCCGTACGCAACAGCGCCGTCAACATCGGTGCGGCGCTCGGCCGCTTCGCGAGAATGGTCGAGACCGCGGGCCGAGGCTGCGAGCGATCGAGCCCGGCCCACGCGCGCGCGATCTCTTGGATCGCCGCGCTCTGCGCCGGGCTTTGTCCCGAGGGGTGGAGCCCCACGCTCAACGTCACGCCCACCTCGCGCAACGCGATGCGGTGATTGAGCTGCGTCGCGAGCCAAGCGAGATCGCTTTCGCTCGCACAGCTCGCGACGGCGTCGAGCACGATCGCGGCGAGCGGCAGACCCGCGTCGGGCTCGCGACGCCGCAAGGCGGGCTCGAGCACCGGTACCGCTTCGTTGCGCGCAGCCGCGGTGCGCAGCGCAGCGCCGAGCCGCGCGACGAACATCGCCCTGCGCGTCGTGCTCGGCGCGTCCTCGGGCTCAGCCGAGATTTCGACGAGCTCGCCCTCCGAGAGCAGCGCCGTGCGGTCGCCGAAGACGAGCTTTCCCGTCGCGCGCCGACCCGCGAGGTCGAGCAGCAATACGGCGGTAGGGATTGCTCGGAGCGGGGGGCCGCCCATTAGACCGCCAAGATTATCAGCGCGGCCTTGGTATGGGTGAAGCTTCGCAGCGCCGCGCGCTAGCGCACATGCACCGCGAATGGGAGCACTACGAGCTGACGGTCGTCACCGGTGATCAACGCGGGCAGAAGGCCGCGTTGGAGCGGAGCGGGCAACCACGCCGAGGCCGCCTTCCATGACGCCGCGCCATTGCTGCTGAGCGCCGTAGGGCTGCCTGCGAGCTGCGCGATCTGGTCGAGCAAGCTCTGCCTTCCAGGCCAAACCTCGATCGGCGAATCCGCGGACAGCTTGCCAAGCTTGCGCGCCAGAGCGAGCGCTTCGGTGAGGCCGCCCCGTTCATCGACCAGCCCGCCTTCGCGCGCGCGCCGACCGGACATGATGCGCCCCTCCGCGAGCGGCAAGATGCGCTCGCGCGGCAAGTTGCGGCCCTCGACGATGCGATCGATGAAGCGCTCGTACGTGTCCTCGAGCAGGCCGGTGAAGGCCGTGCGCTCGTCATCGGAGAACGCGTGCAGCACGCTCATCCAACCCGCGCGCTGGCCGCGGCCAATGCGCTCGCTGCGCACGCCGAGCCGCGTTCCAAGATCCTCGCCGACGATCTTGCCGCCGACGACGCCGATCGAGCCGACGATACTGTCGTCGTCCGCCAAGATCCGCGTGCCGGCGCAGGCGACGTAGTAACCGCCCGACGCAGCGAGGTCACCGATCGACACGATCACCGGCTTGCGCTTGGCGACGCGCCGCACCGCGTGCCACATCGCATCGGCGGCGAGCGCCGAGCCGCCCGGCGAGTCGATGCGCAGCACGACCGCGCGCACGTCGGGCAAGTCGCCCAAGCGCCGCAACGCCTTGACGAACGGAGCGGCGTTCGCGCTCTTCGCCACGTCCTCGTGGCCGGTCAGGATCGTGCCGTCGAGGTACGCGAGCGCGATCCGCTCACCGGTCATGTTGCTCGAAGGCCCCTTGGCGTTGAACGCGTCGAAGAGATCGCTGAGCGAGAGGCTCTCCTTCGACGGCTCGAGCGTCTCGCGGTGGATCTCTTCAACCTTGGCGGCTTGCTTGAGGTGAAGGCGTGCTTCGTCGTCGAAGCCGACGTCGTCGACCAGGCCACCTTCGCGCGCTTGCGAAGCGGTGAAGGGCGCTTGATCGATCAGCGCTTGCACGCGCGCGGCGTCCAAGCGACGGCCCTGCACGACCGCGCCCACCACCGCTGCGTGGAGATCCGCGATCAACGCCTCGGTGGTCTCGCGCACCTCGGGCGGCATGCTGTCGCGCGTAAAGGTGTCCGCGGCGCCTTTGTAGCGGCCGATCTGCACCAGGTCCGCGCGCAACCCGACGGTCTTCAACAGCTCGGCGGCATAGACGACCTCGCTCGCGACGCCGACCAGATCGAGCATGCCTCCGGGCGCCATGCTGATGCGATCGCAACCGCGCGCCAGCACGAGATAGCCCGCGTTATCGACTTGCTCGAAGTAGCAGTGCACCGGTTTGCCGGCGGAGCGCAGGCGCTCGAGCGCGGCGGCCAGCTCGCTGGCGCGGGCGAATGCGCCGTCGAGCGGCCCGAGATGGACGAGCACACCGCGGACGTTTTTGTCCTCGCGCAGCGCCTCGATCCGCTCGAGCAGCGCGTGATGCGTGGTCGAGCTGCCGAGCAACGCGTGCTCGGGCGACTCGCCGAACAGTCCCGAGAGGCGCAGCTCGCGCGCTTCGGGCTCGCTCGCTGGGACGGGCTGTTCGCTCGGCGCTTCCGAGCCGCCGCAAGCGACCAGAGCGAGTGAGAGGAGCAGGACAAGAACACGAGTCAGAACACGAAGCTGCGAAGGGAAATGCATGGAGCCGAGCAATCTCCTATGGCGAGCTGGGCCTAGCAAGCTGCTCGCGCAGGAGCTCGATTTGGCGCTCGGCGATCGTGCGGCGCGCGCCGCGCGGGAAGCGTCGCACATACGTTTGGTACGAGCTGAGCGCCCGTTCGCTACGGCCAATGCGCCGATAGGTGTCGCCCAAGCCGATCAACGCCTCGGCATGCCCGGCGCGCGCAGCCGGCACGAAGCGGCGCAGCGCGACCTGGGTCTGACCGCGTTCGAGCGCGACGTACCCGAGCCCGGTCAGCGCGGAAGGCGATCCCGGCGCGAGCGAGAGCGCGTCTTCGAACAACTGCTGAGCCGCGCGCACCGCTCCGTCTTCGAGCGCGT
>JAYUYY010000695.1:0-4120 GCA_043752225.1 Sandaracinaceae bacterium
GCGAACGGCTCGAGCGCGAGGATTAGATCGCGCGTCGTGTTCGGCTCCGGCGCGACTACGGCGGGAGCCAGCCCGAGCTCTTTCAGCACCGCGACCGGCTTTGGACCGCGGCACGCGATCGGGACCGCGCGCAGCGCTTCGATCACCTGCTCTTTGGGCCAGCGCGTCTGCAGCGCGTCGAGCAGCGCGCGCATTCCAACACCGGTGAGCAGCACCAACAAGTCGCAACCGCCGCCAAACAGCGTCTCACCGAATGACAGCGCCTCGTGCTGATCGGTCAGCGGGACCTCCTTCATCGAGGGCGCACAGATCGCTCGCGCGCCGTGGCGCTCGAGCAAGCGCGCCATGTCCGAGCCGCGGCGGCTCTCAAGACTGACGACCCGGAGCGGTGATGGCGTGGGAGGCGACGACATGGCCCGGCGAGGATAGCAGCGCGCTCCCACCGTTGCAGTCGCTTAGCGGCCATGGGAGCGTGCAACCGCTTTGATGGCCGCGCTGCGGATCCTGTTCGACGTCATCGCCTTTCGAGTGCGACGGCTCGAAATGGCAAACCTCGCGGGCGCCGTGGCGATCATGGTCGTGTTGCGCTTGCCGCTCGGCGAGGCGCTGGTGCGCACGCTGTTTGCGTTCCTGCTCAACGCGCTGGTCTACCTCAACAACGACTATCTCGACGTCGAGCTCGACGCGAGCACGCCGGACAAGGACGGCGCAAAGACGGCTTTCCTGCGCGCGCATCTGCGGACGGCGCGTAGGCTGCAATGGGCGTTGTTGGTCGCGCTCGCCGCGCTCGCCGGCACGACCTCGGGCTTGTGGCTCGCGCTCGTGCTCGGAGCCGGCGTATGCATCGCGTATTCGGCGTGGCTCAAGCACGTGCCGGCGCTCGACATCCTCGCGATGGCGCTTTGGGGCTTCGCGATGCCGCTGTGCGGAGCGCCGATCGATCGCTTGCTCGGGCTCTTGCTCGCAGCGCAGCTCGGCTTGATGTCGGGCATGTTCGAAGCGATCCAAGTCATCCGCGATTACGACGCCGATCGCGCGGCCGGCGTGCGCACCAGCGCGGTGGCGTTCGGCAAGCCAGCCACGCTGCTGATCGCGCGCTTGCTCATGCTGCTCAGCGCCGCGTACGCAGCGCTGGTGCTTCATCCGATCGCCGGTGCGATCGCGGCGTGCGCCCTATTCGTTCCGCTGCGCGACGGCACCGCCGGCAAGTACTGGACGCACATCAAGCTCATCTCGGGGATCGCTTGGCTGTGCATCTGCGCGTTCGTGCTGTTCACGCAGCGCAGCCACGGCGTGTGGCTCGCGGTCGACATCGCGGCCAGGCTGTCGGGCGATCTGCCGGCACCCTAATAGCTACCCCGATCGCGGTATTCACGCGGTAGGCTCGCCCTTCCCCGCAGCTCGCTTCCCGGAGAGATCGAATGAAAGGCCAGAGCGCGGTGCTCGTGATCGGAGCGGGCCCGGCCGGTGCAGCCGCTGCCACGATGCTCGCGCGAGCAGGCGTCACCGTCGCGATGCTCGATCGCGCGTGCTTCCCGCGCGACAAGACGTGCGGCGACGCGGTCTCGAGCGGCGCGATGACGTTGCTGGAAGAGCTCGGCGCCGCAGAAGCCGTGCGAAGCGGACCGATCGCGGACGTCAGGCGCGGCGTGGTGCACTTTCCCGATCGCTCGACGTTCGCGCGCGAGTATCGCGAGATCGGGTACATCGTGCCGCGGCTCGCGCTCGACGACTCGATCCGTCGCGCCGCGGTCGCCGCAGGCGCGCGCCTGCTCGAAGGCGTCTCGGTGCGAGCGCTGCGCGTCGAGGACGGCCGCGTGTGCGGAGTCACCGGCGAGCAGATCGAATGGGACGCGCAGGTCGTGATCGCGGCCGATGGCTACGGCTCGATCGCGTGGAGTCACCTCGGCGCCAACCCCAAGAAGGGTCGCGGGCTCGCGGTCTCCACCACCGGCTACTACCGCGGCATCAGGTTCCCGGTGGGCGCGAGCGATGCCGACCACTACTTCGAGGCCGATTTGCCGTGCGGCTACGGTTGGGTCTTCCCCGAGGTCGAAGGCGTCTCGAATGCGGGCGTGTACTTGCGACGCGACGCGTACCGCGCAACCGGCAACACACTTCACGCTCTGATGGACGCTTTCATCGCGCGGCACCCGGAACGTTTCGAAGGCGCCGAGCGTATTGGCTCACTGCGGACATGGAGCTTGCCGATCGCACCTGCGACGTTTCCCGCCTCGGCGCCGGGGTTGCTCGTCGCGGGCGACGCCGGCGGCTTCGTCGATCCGCTTTCGGGCGAAGGGATTTGGCAGGCGCTCTACACCGGCAAGCTCGCAGGACAGATCGCAGCCGAAGCGCTAGCAAATGGAGGCGACTTGAGCGCCAAGCTGCGCGCGCACTACGAACGCGAGTGCGATGCGAAGATCCGCAAGCCGAGCCGCGGCAAGCTGCTCACGCAAGACGCGTTGCGCTACTTCGTCGGCGCCAAGCTGTATCGCGCTGCACCGTTGCGCGCGGCGCTGCGCTGGGCATACGCGGCGCGCACGTTCGAGATGACCAAAGCTTGAGACTGCGCGCGGATCTAAATCACGAAGCTACGCCTCACGAAGCTACGCGACGATCGGTTTGCGATAGCTTCATAGCGTCAGCGTCGTTCAACGCGAGCCGCACAACGCGAGCCGTGTTGAGCCTGCGAGCGCACAGAGAGTTTGCGTGTTGCGCGCCTGTACCACGCGCGGCAGAGTGCGAGGAGTCGATATGAGCCAAACGCTTTGGTGGAAATCGCACGTGTCGCTGGTGCTGTTTGGGTTGCTCGCTGCGAGCGGCTGTCCAGCAGACGATGAAGCGAGCGATGCCGGCGACGCCAGCGATGCGGGTGACATGCCGTATCAATCCGCCGCGTGTCCCGCGAGCATTCCGGAGACCGCGATCGGCCTCGTCGCCGAAGGCGAGATGGGCAATCTGCAAGCGGAGCTGCTCGACGCCGACTACTTGCCGCCGCGCAAGCGCCCGAACCACTGGCAGATCCAGATTCAGAAGCCGGACGGCACGCCGGTCACCGACGCGAGCGTCGAAGTGCGTCTCCTGATGCCCGTGCACAACCACGACGGCTTGCGCCCACCGATGGTCATGCTGCTCGACGACGGCATCGTCGACTCGGCCGACATGAACCTGTGGATGCTCGGCCCGTGGGAGATCCAACTATCGGTGAGCTCAGAGGCCGAGGGCACCGACTACATCGTCTTCGACGTTTGCGTCGAGTGAGTGGAACCGACTGCATGAAGCGACGTTGGGCAGCTTTACTAATCGTGGGCTGTTTGAGCCTGAGCGCGTGCAAGCCCGAAGAGCCTGCCCCGGCGCCGGAGCCGACGCTCACGCGCGCGCAGCTCATGGATCCGGAGACCTGCAAGGACTGCCACCCGCAGCATTACAACGAGTGGAAGGCCAGCATGCATGCGTACGCGTCGGAGGACCCGGTCTTCCGCGCGATGAACGCGCTCGGTCAAGAGGAGACCGATGGAGAGCTCGGCGACTTTTGCGTGAAGTGCCATGCGCCGATGGCGGTGCGCGAAGGCGCGACCGACGACGGCCTCAACCTCGACGAAGTGCCCGAGCACCTGAAGGGCGTCACTTGCTACACCTGCCACAACACGGTGGACGTGATCGGCGAGCACAACGCGGAGCTCGTGCTCGCCGATGACACGACGATGCGCGGCGCGATCGTGGATCCAGTGACGCCGAGCGCGCACGGCGTCGCGTTCTCGCGCTTCCTCGATGGCAACAATCCCGAGAGCTCGAAGCTGTGCGGCGGTTGCCACGACATCGAGACGCCCGACCCGCACAACGTGCACCTCGAGCGCACCTTCGCTGAGTATAAAGAGACGCCGTTCAGCCGCGAGGGCCCGGGGCTCACGACTTGCAGCGGCTGTCACATGATCCCGAGAACTGGCGTCGCTGCCGTAGACGAGAGCAGCGCGATCGGATCTCGCGAGGTGCACTCGCATCTATTCCCCGCAGTGGATGTGCCGCTCACGCCTTGGCCCAATCAGCAAGCGAGCGAGGACGCCGTCATGTGCGAGCTCTCCAACGCGATTGGCTCAGTGTCGCTGGCAGTCGCCGGCGA
>JAYUYY010000696.1:0-4118 GCA_043752225.1 Sandaracinaceae bacterium
ATGACCGGTGATCGCGACGCCACGATTGTGGGTGAGATCCCGAACGCGCCGATCCCGGACGCATCGTCGTCGCTCGACGCAACCGTGCCGCTGATGGACGCCGCGATGTCTATGGATGCGACGCTGCCTGAGAGCACGGGCTTTGCGCGCATGGAGACGCTCGATCGCGGTCTAATCGCGGCCGCTACGGACGCGGGGATCTTCGTCGGCTTTCGCATGCTCGGCCCGGAGTACGCAGCGGCGCATGCAGGGCACACCGTTGTCTATGACCTGCTGCGCGACGATGTCGTGATCGCGACGCTCACCGACACGACGACCTATCAGGATCCAACGGGCGCGGACGGCGGCGGCGGCGCGCGCGCGTCGCGCTACCGCGTACGCGTGATGATCGAAGGCGCGGAAGGCGCGCCTTCAAGCGAAGTGGTCGCGTGGCACGACAGCTACTTGCGCATCCCGCTCGACATCCCGCCCGGTGGCACGACGCCCGGCTCGCCGCAGTGCGAGACCGCGAACGAGTCTTTCACTTACAACGCCAACGACGGCAGCGTCGGCGATCTCGATGGCGATGGCGACTATGAGATCGTGCTCAAGTGGGATCCGTCGAACGCGAAGGACAACTCCCAGTCAGGTTGCACCGGACCCGTGCTGCTCGACGCGTACACGTTGGAAGGCGAGCGCTTGTGGCGGATCGACCTCGGCCGGAACATCCGCGCGGGCGCGCACTACACGCAGCTGATCGTGTACGACCTCGACGGCGATGGCCGCGCGGAGATCGCGTGCAAGACCGCGCCCGGCACACGCGATGGCCGCGGTGATCTCTTGCAGCTCGGCCCCGCGAGCGATGATGACGACGCTGCGGACTTTCGCTCGGTGAGCAACGCCGGTGGACGCACCGGCTACGTGCTGAGCGGCCCTGAGTACTTGACGGTGTTCGACGGCCAAACGGGCGCAGAGCGCGCGACCGTCGCATTCGATCAGGCACGCGAATCGGTCTCGAGCTGGGGCGATGACTATGGCAACCGCGTCGATCGATTTCTCGCGGGCATCGCGTACCTCGATGACACCGGCTTGCCGACCTTTGTGATGGCGCGCGGTTACTACACGCGCACGACGCTCACTGCGTGGACGTTTCGGCAAGGCGCGCTCAGCCGTCAATGGAAGTTCGATAGCAACGACACGCCGAGCGATGCGCAGGGCCATCCGTTCACCGGCCAGGGCGCGCACAGCTTGTCGGTCGCGAACGTCGATGGCGATCCGCAGCAAGAGATCTTGTATGGCGCGATGGCGATCGATCACGACGGCAGCGGGTTGTGCTCGACCGGGTACGGGCACGGCGATGCGTTGCACGTCAGCGACTTCGTTCCTGCTCGACCTGGCCTCGAAGCCTTCATGCCGCACGAAGACGGCGAGCATCCGACGTATGACCTACGCGATGCGCAAACCTGCGAGGTGTTGCAGGAGGGGCCGATCAACGGCGACGACACCGGACGCGGCGTGATCGCGGACGTGCTCGCGAGCAGCCCCGGCGCGGAGATGTGGGCCTCGGGCGGCTCGCCATTGCTCTCCGCCGCGACCGGCGAAGACGTCGGCGATGCGCCGGGCCCGATCAACTTCTTGATCTTCTGGGACGGCGACGACTCGCGCGAGCTGCTCGACGGCACCTCGATCAGCAAGCTCGGCGCAGGCGAGATCGCGTCGTGCGACGCGTGCGCTTCGAACAACGGCTCCAAGTCGACGCCCGTGCTCAGCGCAGATCTGTTAGGTGACTTTCGCGAAGAGGTGATCTGGCGCGAGAGCGACAACAGCGCGCTGCGCTTGTACACGACGACCGCGCTCGCGACGCGCCGGATCTATACGCTGATGCACGACCCTCAGTATCGCGTCGCGATCGCATGGCAGAACGTCGGCTACAACCAACCGCCCCATCCGAGCTTTCATATGGGTGAGGGGATGGCAGAGCCACCGGTGCCGGACATCGCGGTGCGCTGACTCACTGAAAGTGCTTCAACGCAGCCAAAGATCGCCGAGGTGAAACTCCAGCGCCTCGAATGGCTCCGCGCGACAGGGGCTGTCGTCCGCAAACGTCGCGATCAGCCGGTACGTGCTGCCGTCGAGGCGCAGCACCTCGAGCAGCGACGCAGCAGGATCGACGAGCCACACATGCGCGACGCCCTCGCGTGCATAGATCGGGAGCTTTTGCGTGCGATCGATCTTGCGCGTGGAATCTGAAAGGACCTCGCAGATCCAATCGGGAGCAAGCGTCAGGAACGCAGCATCCGGAAGCTCCGGCATGCGCTCGCGGCGCCAACCTGTGAGATCGGGAACAAGCACGTCGGGTTCCGCGCCGAGATGCAGCTCGGGCTCAACTAGGATGATCCAGCCGCCAGGACCGCCGCGACCGCGGCTAAAGGGTGGCTCGAGCTCCCCGCCTAAGACCGATGCGGCACGCGCATGCCGCGTCGCCGGCCGGGGGCTCGTACGCAGCACGCCATCGATGATCTCGCCCACCAAGTGCGCGGGCACATCGGCTAGGTCGGCGTAGGTCGCGCGCTTCTTCTCCGAAGACCCCATCGTTTGCGATCCTGGCACACGCTCTACGCTCTATCCAGCCACGCAGACCCGGGTATGCTGGCTCGGCCCATGGGTGTAGTGCCGCCGACATCGCTCAACTTCGGGTTTTTGGCGGTTCACCATCAGCGGTTGGTCTTGCTCGGTACGCAGGCTGAGCAGGTCTTTCATAGCGATCCGCTCGCGACACTGATGCGGTTGCGTCAGCTCACCGAGAACCTGGCGCTCGGCGCTTCTGCCCATGCGGGGCTGCTCGTCGACACGCGTGAGGATCAGGTCTCGCGCTTGCGTCGCTTGCAGGACGCCCGCGTGATGACCCGCGAGGTCGCAGAGATCTTTCATTCTGTTCGCAAAGCGGGCAATGCGGCCGTGCATGACGGCGTGGGTGATGCGGGTACAGCGCTGCATCACTTGAAGCTCACGCGCTCGCTCGCGGTGTGGTTCCACAAGACGTTCGGCAACGACCCGAAGTTTGCGCCCGGCCCATTCGTACCGCCGCGTCCGCCGGAGGATGCGACACAATCGCTGCGCGACCAGATCGATCAGCTGCGGGCGCAGCTGACGACCACGACCGCTGCGGAAGAAGCCGCTCGCCAGATCGCGGAGGAGGCGCGTCGTGCGGCGTTGAGCGCGGCGCAGCGAGCGGCTGAGGATCGCGCAGACCTGCAGGCCGCCGATGCGTTGCTGACGGAAGCGGCCGAACGCGAAGCCGCGATGGTCGCGCGTTTGCAGAGCATTCAGGCGCAAGCTTCACAAGCCTCGCCTGCGCAAACGCAGCAGCTGATCGAACGCGCGGAGCAAGCGGGCAGCGAGCTCGATCTCGATGAAGCCGCGACGCGCGCGTTGATCGATGAGCAGCTGCGCACCGCGGGCTGGACCGTGGATTCGCTGGAGCTGAAGTGGAGCAAGGGCGCGCGGCCGCAGAAGGGCAAAGCGCTGGCGATCGCGGAATGCCCGACGAGCAAAGGTCCTGCGGACTACGTGCTCTTTCTCGGGCTCGAGGCCGTGGGCGTCATCGAAGCCAAGCGCAAAGCGAGAGACGCCGCCGCCTCGATCGAGCAAGCCAAGCGCTACAGCCGCGCCTTCCGGCACACGGAGAGCAACGCTCCCGCGGAAGCGCCGTGGGGCGACTATCAGATCCCGTTTCTGTTCGCGACCAACGGTCGACCGTACTTGCGTCAGCTCGAGTCGCGCTCGGGGATTCACTTCTTGGATGCGCGCCGCAGCGCGAACCATCCCAAGGCGCTCGACGGTTGGTACACGCCTGAAGGTCTCAAGCAGCTGTTGCAGGTCGACATCGACCGCGCGCATTCGCAGCTCAAGCAAGAGCCGACCGACTATCTCAAGCTCTACCCGTACCAGCTGCTCGCCATTCATGCGGTCGAAGCGGCGCTCGAGAACGGCCAGCGCGCGATGTTGGTCGCGATGGCGACCGGCACGGGCAAGACGCGCACGTGCATTGGGCTTTGCTACCGCCTGATCAAGAGCAAGCGCTTTCGCCGCATTCTCTTTCTGGTCGATCGCTCGGCGCTCGGCATTCAAGCGGTGAA
>JAYUYY010000697.1:0-4102 GCA_043752225.1 Sandaracinaceae bacterium
AGAACTCGCGCAAGACCCAGACCGGCATGGTGATGGGTACGCCGTCGTTCATGGCGCCCGAGCAAGCGATGGGCCGCTGGGATGATGTCGATGCGCGCACCGATATCTACGCGGTCGGCGCCACGGCGTTCACCTTGCTCACCGGGCTTCCCGTGCACGAAGCGGAGACCGCGGGCGAGATGCTCGTCGCGGCCGCCACGCGACCGCCGCGTTCGCTCGCACGCGTGCTCAACAACGCGCCGTTCAATCTCGTCGCGCTGGTCGATCGCGCGCTGAGCTACGACCGCGAGCATCGCTTCGCGAACGCCACGGCGTTCCGCGTCGAGCTCGCGAAGGTCCGCGGCACGCTCACCGATCAAGCCGCGGCACCGGTCGAGGTCATTCAGCAGGCGCAGGTCATCCCGCCGACCGTTCACGGCCAGAACGCGCCGGATGGCTATGCAAAGGGCGAGCGCGCGGAGCGCGTCGAGACATTCGACCCGAGCACGAACAGCCCCGAAGAAATCGAGAACATGCGCGAGATGTTCACGCTGCTCGAGCGCGCGCTCGTGGCGCGCAAGCAGTACAGCGTCTCGCACCCTGAGACCAAGCGCCGCTTCGACGAGAGCTTCAAGCGCCTGGCCTCGAGCTTGATGACTTGCGACATTTGCCTCGCGTGGAATTTCACGCCGTACGCATTCGTCGCGGGCGAGAACGTAGTCTGGGAGCCAGAGCCGCCCTGGAACCGCATCCCGTATCAGTTGTTTTCGGATGGCGTGCGCACGATGGGTCTCGTACCCGGGCTCGATGAGGCCGAGTTCTTTCAGTGGCTCGACATCATCACGATCGACCCGACGCAGGATCTCGCGCCGGAAGACGACTTGGTTACGCGGCTCTGGGATGCCGGCTTCGACCACATCTTTCATCAGGCCGTCGACTCGTTCGCGGAAGGCAATCAAGAGCAACGCGCGAAGTACGAAGCCGAGCGCGCGAACGTGGTCTCGAGCGCGCACGCGACCCACGTCGGCGACGCCGCGGTCGCCTGGCGCGAAGGCCTTGCCGAAGGCGGCGCTGCGGGCCGCAACAACGCCGGCGCAAAGGCCAAGCAGGTCCTCGATTTCCTCAACAAGGACATCGACCCCGAGACCGCCGCACGCGTCGCGAACCTAAGCATTCAAGACGAGCACGCGGCGGAGAACGCCGCCTCCGAGTCGCTCAAGATCGATGATGCGACGACCGCGCTCCTGGCTGCGCGGCTCGATACCGATGCGTCCGCCACGAGCGAGCGTTTCGTCGTGGCTGCGGCCGAAGCGTTCATCGCGTCGGCGAAGACGGGTCGCTCGCAAGCGGTGACGACACCGCTGCGTCGCGCCGTGGATGGCCTCTCGGCAGGCGAGCCCGAGAAGGCGATGGACATGATCCTGCTGCTCCGGGAGACCGTAAGGGTCGAAGGGCAGGAGCTCGAGACAGAAAACCTGCGCGGCGTGATGACCGCCGAGATCCTCTCGCCGAAGACGTTGCTCCAGATCCTACGCGGCTCGCTGTCGCTTACCGAGGAGCGCAAAGCCGGGTACTTGAAGGGCATGTCGAAGGTGTTGCTCTGCATTCAGAGCCAGCACCTTGAGTCCGCGGTCACGTTCATTGCCGAATCGGTGGCTGGCGAGACGCGCACGCTGCTGCTCGATTTCTTGCGCAAGGCGGGCCACGGGTTCGAGCCCAAGATCGCGACGCTGTTCGCGCAGGTCGACATCGACCTCGGCCTCGAGCTGGTGCGCTTGCTGGTCTCGATGGAGACCGAAGCGGCGCGCGAGGCGATCGCGATGGCCTCAAGCAGCCCGCATCCGCTCGTGCGCATCGAAGCGCTCGGTCACCTCGAAGGTGTCAGCGGCAACCGCGTGCGCGCCGAGTTGCGCAAGCTGCTCGACGATCCGAACAGCGACGTGCGGCTCGCAACGCTGCGCGCCATGGAGCAGCACAACATCGCGGTCGCAGGACCGTTCCTCGTGATGCGCATTCAGGACAAGGGGTTCTTGAAGCAACCGCTCGAGGAGCGCCGGCAAGGCTTGCAAACGCTCAGCAAGCTGCGCCCGAAGCGCGCCGAGGAAGTGTGCGTCGCGCTGCTCCAGAACCAGCCGCTGTTTCGCACCGGCGCGCTCGAATCCACGCGCGAGCTCGCCGCATTCTTCTTGGGCGAGGTCGCGATGCCGGATGGGCCCGCGGCGCCGTTGCTCACGCAGATCCAAAACAGCAAACCTTGGCGCAACGGCAAGACTGTGCGCGATACCGCGGGCGCAGCGCTCGTGCGTTTGAACGAACGCATCCAACAGCTGGCCGAAGCCCGTAAGGTAATCGAAGCCGTGCGCGGCTCCGCGACGACCACGGTCGGCAGCCCGCGGCGCACGGTGACCAAGAAGAAGCGCAAGACCAAGCCACCGGGCACGCGTACGAGCGCCGTGAGCAGCGTCGAAGATCGCAAGAGCCAGGTCGCAGGCGATCAGGGCGCCGAGCCGGAAGAGCGAGATTCGCAGCCACCGCCTCGCACGGCGGCACGGGAGTAACGCGGCATGGCGACCAAGAGCGAGAAGCCCGACTTCCTTGCCTCGTGCAAAGCGACCGACTCGCGCAACAAGGCGCTCGAGGAGATCCGCGACAAAGGCTCTGAGGTCATCCTCTCGGTCTTCCGCCTGTTCAAGAACAGCCTCGTTCACCACGTGGGTAACAAAGCCGTGCTCACAACGGTCAAGGAGAGCCACGGCATTATCTCGGACTTCAGCGCGACCGTCGGCGGTTTCGTGAGCGTCACGTTCGTCGACGACACGATCTTCGTGTGTGGCCAGCTGCTGCGCGCATCGCGCTCGATTTACGAGTCCGCGATGGAGGTGGGCAAGATGCTTCGCGGATGTGGCGTGTCCGAGGTCAGCTTCAGCGGTGAGATCCAGGAAGCCGACTTGCTCGCGATGTGCGAAGCCTTCTCGATCGCGACGCGCGATCCCACGCAGCGCAACCGCCTGCTCGAGGCGAAGCTCAACAACATCGCGGTGCGCAAAATCGACACGTCGCTCCAGAGCAGTGACCACAACGACGAAGCGAGCTTGCCGGAGATGGAGAAGACGCTCCGCGCGTACGCATCGTCGCTGGTCGTGATGCGTCAGTTTTACGAGCGCATCGCGCAGGGCAAGACGGTGTTGCCGCATCGCGTCAAGCGCATCGCGCAGCGCATGGTGTCGATGGCGGAAACCGAAGAAGGCCCGATGCTCGCGCTGACGACGCTCGCCAACGCGCACCGCGACGAAGCCGGTCGAGCCGTTCAGACCGCAATTCTCTCTACCGTCGTAGCGCGCAAGCTCACGCACAACCGCAACGCGCTCGCGCAGCTCGCGATGGCCGCGCTGATGGCCGACGTCGGACGCGTGCGCATCGCGGGCAGCTCCGGCGAGCGCTTCGTGCGGCTCGGCGACGACGTCGAGAAGGTGATCCCTGCGCTGACCAGCTCGCTGTGCATCAGCACCGGCGGCGTCAACGTGCAAAACGCGCTGCGTACCGTGACCGCATTCGAAGCGACGTTCATGGAACGACAAGTGCTGCTCGGCGCGCTCTACAAGCGCAGCTTGTCGCCGCTCGTCCAGTCGCGAATTCTGTTCCTCGCGCGTCAGCTGCTCGAGCGCCTTGCACCGCGCGACAACTCGCGCGCGATGTCACCGCTCGACGCGCTCGCAGACTTGGCGGGCAAGCCCAACGTCGACGACATCGCGTACAAGCTCTTGATCCAAGCGTTGGGCGTGATGCCCACCGGCACGGTCGTCGAGTTCGAAACCGGCGAATGGGGCATCGTGGTCGGACCTTCGACCAATCGCGGTGCGATCGCGCGACCGCGCGTGAAGCTCGTGACCGATCGATCGGGACAGGTGTTTGCGAAGCCCAAGGAGATCGATCTCGGAGCGCCATCGCAAGGCCGGCGCTTCCCGCGCATCACCGGCGTGATCGAGCCAGCCCGCGCGCGCTTCAACACGACGGGTGTGTTGATGACCTCGGACGGTGCGCCCAAGGCTCCGACCCCGGTCAATTAGCCTGCGAGCACGCGTCCGCCGTCTACCACGATCTCGCTGCCGGTCATGTGCTCGTG
>JAYUYY010000698.1:0-10165 GCA_043752225.1 Sandaracinaceae bacterium
GCGATCCCCGGTCTCAACCGCGATCGCCACCGCCTGCTCGAGCTGGCCGATCGCCGCAAGCGTCTCCCCGCGCGCGCTAAGGCCCACGCCTTCCATCACCAGCGCGTGACCTTCCATCCGGCGATCCCCCGTCTCGCGCGCGATTTCGAGCGCTTGGCGGTAACCCTGGTTGCCGTCGCGGAGCAGCGGTTGGCTGAGCGCGAGCAGTGAGTAGCCTTCCATGCGCCGGTCACCGAGGTCGCGCGCGTTGGCCATGCTGAGCTCGCCGAGCTCGCGCGCACGCGCGTCGTTGCCGAGACCGCGTTGCGCAAACGCGAGCACGAGCAGCGCCATGCCTTCGAGGCTTCGATCGCCGAGCTCGCGCGCGATCGGTAAGCCTTTTTCCGCATGCTCTGCCGCCGTCGCGGGCTCACCGAGCACGTGATAGCCCCACGCCAGCACGACCAAGGCGCTCGCTTGTTCGGACGGCGCTTCATGCGCACGCGCCAGCGCCAGGCCGCGCTCGGCCGCGTCGATCGCTGCGCCCGCTTCGCCGAGCGCGTGATGGGCATCGCCCAGCGCGACCCATGCGTAGGCTTCGGTGACCTTGTCGTCGTGCTGCGTGGCCAGCGCGAGCGAGGCTTCGCACAGCTCGCGGGCGCGCATGGCGTCACCCAAATCCTGGTGCGCGCGGCCGAGCTGCGCGAGCAGCCGACCTTCGGTAAGACCTTGTCCGCGAGCACGCGCGATCGCGAGCGCGCTCTCATACCAATTAATTCGCTCGGCGGGATGCTGGCGAAGTCTCAGCACCGCGGAGGCTTCGACCACACTCAAGCACAGGTTCGCGACGTTTGGATCGTGGGTCGCGTGCGCGCGGACATATGCGATCGCTGCGCGCAGGTTCGCCCACTCGCGATCGATCGCAGCGAGCGCTGCGACGGCGCCATGCCCGGAGCGCAGGTTCTCGTCGACCGAGCAGAGCAAGCCGAGGAAATGTTGCGCGTGGCGCACGCTGCCCTGCGAGCGCTCGGCAGGCGTGAGGCGCGCGTCGAGGAACAAGCGCACCAGATCGTGCAAGCGGTAGCGCGCCGCGCCGCCCGCGCCGTCCCACTCGAGGAGATTGAAGCGCACCAAGCGGCCGATACGGCGATCGGTCGCGGCGTCGTCCAAGCCCCACACCGCACCGACCGCGACGCGATCGAAGTGCTGCGGGAAGAGCGCGAGCGCGCACAAGCCGGAGCGCAGCTCGTCGTCGAGCATCGCAAAGCTGAGCTCGACGCTGGCTTCGACGCCGCCGTTTTCTTCGGTCGCGTCGAGCTGCGAGAGCCGGTTCGAGTCGTCGGCCAAGCGCGTGGTGTATTCGCTCGGCTCAAGATCAGGGCGTTCGGCGAGCGCGCGCGCAGCGAGGCTGAGCGCGAGTGGCAAGCCACCGCAAAGTCCCGCGAGTCGCTCGCCGACCAGATGCGCGCGCGGCGCGAGCGTGTCGATCAGCGCGCGCGCGTCGGCCGCATCGAGCGGTGTGAGCGCGATCAGCGCCGCGCCTTGCAACGCGAAGCGCTGGCGCGACGTGACGAGCAGCAAGCAGCCCTCGGGCGGCAACAGCGGCTCGACTTGATCGCGACCTGAGGCGTTGTCGAACAAGAACAGCACGCGCTTGCCGCGCAGCACGGTGCGATACGCGCCTGCGACGTCGACCGCGGTCTTCGGCGCGGGCCGGCCGGGGTCGAGCGAGCGGATGACGTGCAGCATCGCGTCGCTGGCGGTGAGCGGGTCGGTCGTGCCGCGGAGATCGAGATAGATCTGTCCGTCGGCATAGCGGTCCGCTAAGCGCTCGGCGATCACGAGCGCGAGCGATGTCTTGCCGATGCCGCCCATGCCGTGAACGCTCACGACCTGCGTGCCGCGCTCGATCACATGCGACTCGAGCAACGCGAGCTCGGCGCGGCGCGCGGTGAAGTTCTGTGGCGGGCGCGGTAGCTGGTGAATGGACGGTGACGGCGTGCCCGCTTCCGTGGGCGAGGCGAGCGCTTCGGAGGTGACTCCGAGCGCGCCTGCGAGCGCCGCGAGCGTCTCTGGGCGCGGCACGTCGGTATGACCGCCCTCGAGGCGCTTGAGCGTCTTTTCGCCGACGCCCGCCTTGTACGCGAGCTGCGCCTGCGTGAAGCCGCGCAGATAGCGAAGCTCCCGGATGCGCGCCCCAAGCCCCTCTAGGTTGACCACCACGTGGTGGTACCAAAGACGGAACGACAGAGCCAGCGACTGCTTGCGCGGCCGCTGGCTCGGGTCGTTTCGAAATTGCCGCGGGTTAGATGCGAATGCGGTTCGGGATGCGGCCGGAAAGGTTCAGCTTCTCCTGATGCTCGCTGCGATTGAGAGCCATGAACTCGCGGCGCGTCTTCGGTCCGTTCAGCGCGAACTGCATGTCGCGGCGGATGCCCCACTCTTGGTCGAGCTCACGCTTGAGCTTGAGGTTTGCCGCAGAGACGTAGTCACTGTGGCAGCCCATGATCACGCGGTTGGTGACGTCCTGGCGGACGTTCTGCAAGCGAGCAGCGTTCTGGCCGAGGATCTTCTGCTTGATCGCCGGAGTGAGCGCCGGATAGCCGTACATGTTCTGGAACTCGACCGAGATCTCGAACGCACGGAACGCTTGAATGACGGGTTGCGGCGAGCCGAACCACAAGCAGTCGGTGCCCCACACGATGCGGTCTTCACCGATGTACTTGAGGAGCTTGCCCCAGTAATGCATGCCCTCGGACTCGCGCTGAAGCATCAGCGCTGGCCAGACGCCGCCGCATTCTGCGTAGACGTTGGTGTTCGGGATGTCGAAGCCATCACGGACGGTGCCGTTGGGACCGATACCGGCCTTACGGAGCGACCACACCAAGCTGTTCACGCCGCGGTTGAGCGGATAGGTGCCGACCGTGCTCGCGCTCGCCGCAGCCGGATCGTTCTCGAGGTCTTCGTTGTACGGACCCTCGGGCCACATTCCGGTGCCCGGGCCCCAGCCGTTGTCCGCGTCCGGGTTCGCCGGGTCGGGCGACGTCGAGCCACCGGCCGCGAGACCGTTCTCGAATGCCGAGTGGTAGATGACGAGGTGCGCGTCGGGCTTGAGCACGGCCGCAGGTCCGACGTCCTTCGGATCCGAGTAGGTCGCGCTGAAGCTGTTGAGCGGGAAGCCCTTGTGGACGCAGAAGATCGGCGATCCAAGGTCGATGCCCTTCTGGATCATTTCGAGGCCTTCCGGCGAGTCCAGCCAGTAGCCGACGCCGGTCGAGTTGCCGGCGGTGTTCCACGGCGGATAGGTCTTCCAGTTCGTATACTGGTTCGCCAACCGCTCCATCATCGCGAGCTGCACGTCGAGGCGGTCATTCGGCATGACCATCGCGTGCGAGAGCATGCGGCCCGGGTAGTCCATCTCGAGCTTGGTCACGCCGTCGATCAGGTCTTCGTTGGTCAGCACGGCGAAGCCGCCCATGCCGCCTGCGCCGACCGCGTATGAGATGCCGGAGAGCACGCCGATCGTCGTGTCGCTGCCGAGCAGGATCTGGTTCACGTACTCGTTACGGTTGTAACAAGCGGTGCCCATGGCCATCGTCTCGCAGCTCATGGTGCGCTGGATCCACGGGAAGCGATCGTTGTTGATGTTCGCTAGGAAGCCGAGCAGCAGCTGAGCACCGAGCGCGTTCGTCTCGGTGTTCGCGAAGTGCGACTGCATGTCGATGATCAGCTCGTTGCCGTTGTTGCCCATGCAGAGGTCGGCGATGTCGGCGTCGGTCATCGCATCGGCCGGCATGTTGAAGCCGCCCGTGCCGCCGCCGCCGTTGCCGCTCGATCCGCCCGTGCCGCTGCCTGACGAGCCGGCAGACGAGTTGCCCGATGAGCCGCCCATCGCGCCCGAGCCGCTGCCGCCGTCCATTGCGCCAGCGCCGCCGTTGCCGCCGCTGCCGCCGAGGTTCATGTTCGGCACTTCGTCTTTGCCGCTGCTGCAGCCGTTGACGAGGTTGATCATGTACAGCGAGGTCGCCATGCCGCAGCTGCTGGCGAGGAACTCGCGGCGGTCGATGCCTTCCTTGCGGGAGACCTCGTCGGCCTTGTCGAGCACCAGCTTGCGGATCAGGCGCTTGCGCGCGCTATCCGGCCACCAGCCCTCGCCGTTCGACATCGCTTCGCAGTTGATCGGAAGCTGTACAGGCACCTCCGGGTCGGTCTTCTTCAGCTTTCGTAGCCAAGGCAAACGCTTGATCATGTTGCACCTTTCACCGATGGCGGACGGCCTGCCCCACTACCCGGCACATGCCCTGCACCGCTCGCCCAAACCGGCACATTGGGACCTATCGCGCAGAAATTGGACGGCGTCCAGGTCGTCCAGGGGTCGTTCACACCACCGGTGCGAACGCTCTTGCTCATTCGGCTCCCCTTATTGGGGCCGAAGGAACCACTTTACGCGTCCTCAAAAATCTCCCGACACGCGCGCGTAGATCGCGCGGCCGCGGGGATCGTGGACGCCGACTTCGTAGCCGAGCGGGCTCTCGACCGCGGGCGGCGCCGTGTCGAGCACGTTGATCATGCCGACCGAGAGCTTGCCCTGCCAGGTCTCGGGATCGCCGAACGCGAACGCGTACATCGCGTCGAGCACCATCCAGCTCGGGATCGATTCGCCCTCGGCGTATTGGATTTGATCGATGCCAGGAAGGTTGCGCTTCTCGATCGTGTACTCGCTGTCGTCGTTGTAGCCGTCGATGAAGCGCACGGTCGCGCCGATCGTGTGGCCCGAGTACATCCAGCGCACCGGTACCGAGAAACGCAGCTTGGGGATCGGCGGCGCGAAGTTCTCGTAGTTGCGGTAGCCGGCGGCTTCGTACTCCGCGGTCAACCCGTTGTAGTTGCGCGTTCCGTCCGCGTTGAACACGGGAGAAGCGTACTCGCCCGTGCCGACCACGACCGGCGCGCCATCGCGGTAGTAGCTCGCGAGCACGCGGGGGCTCTTGATCAAGTACGAGTTGATGAACGAGCCCTGCACGCCGAGCACGAACGTGCCGAAGTCACCGAGGCCGCGGCGCTTGCTGTCGAGCGTGTAGCCGATGCTTCCGTCGATACCGTTGGTGTCGACCTCGGCGATGTTGTCGAAGTTGCTCTCGAGGTGATCGAGGATCTCGCTCGAGGCGATCAGCGCGAGCTCGTGGCACTTCTCGATGCCGGCTTGGTATTGCTCCCAGCAATCCGAGACCAGCGTGCGCGCGTTGTCTGCGCCCACGACGTCGTCGATCGTTGTCAGCCAGAAATCCGCGCCGACGTGCACGCCCGCGTACTCCCACATCGGGCCGGCGCTGATCGTCGTGTACGTCTCGAAGTCGAGGCTCGGATTGCCGGAGATTTGGTGCGGCACGAACTGCGTGCCACCGCGGTAGTCGACCTGCACGAACTCGTTCTGTTGGCCGTAGAGCTGCAGCAGCGAAGGCGCTTGCTGGCCGCGACCGATGTGGCCGCGCACGCCCAGCCACTCGAGCGCCGGCGCATCGCTGTTCGCGAACGGACGCACGGCCACGCCGAGCAGACCGTTCAAGCCCGCGCCCACCGTGTCGTAGGCCTCGACGCGAACGGCGGGCTGCACCTCGAGCAAGCCATTCGCCACGCTCAACCGCAGCTCCGCGGTGCCGGCGACGACGTCGCGCGTGACCGGCTCGAGATCGTCTGCGCCGAACAAGAAGCCGTACTGGCGATCGTTGTAAGCCTGGTCGTAGTCGATCAGCAGCGACTCGCGGCGGTACTGCGCGCCGACGCCGAACGCGAGCGCGCTCGTACCAAACTCGGCGATGTTGCCGCGCAACCCGGCGTCGACCACGGCGAGCGTGCGCTTCTGGTATTCGAAGTGCTGACCGGTGATGTGATCGATCACCTGTTGCGTATTCGGCGTGCCGGCGAGCTCGAAGACGCCGTCGCCATCGCGATCGAACGACGCCGGACACGCCGGCGAGCTCGCATCGCTTGGATCGCAGATATAGCCGCCGTCCTGCGCGCCGAAGCCGAGCGTCTCGCGCGCATCGGAGTCGCTGGTAATGAAGCCGGCTGCGCTGGCTTGCGCGCTCGCGTTGCTGACGTTGAGCGGGTCGAGCGCGGCGTTGTTGATCGTCGACGAGTAGAACGGGTTGAAGCAGCCGAGATCTTGGCGCTGCTTGATCGTGGTCGGAACCATCTCGAGCGAATCCGGGTCGAGCGTCTCGCTCGGACAGCTCGCGAGCGCGTCCTTCAAGTTGTCCATCAGCGTGTCTTGGACGCGCGCGGTGAGATCACTCGCGCTGTACGTGCCCGAGACATCCCAGTCCCAGCTCGAGACCGGTCCGGTCGGCGCAACACCAGAAAGATCGCCGTGCAATCCGAGCACGCCGCGCCACACGTCGAGGCGACGCTCGTTGACGCCGTCACCGTTGAAGTTGCCCTGCGTGCGGCCGACGATGAACAAGTCGTTCGGGACGCGTTGATCAGCCGCCATCGTGTCGACGGCCGAAAAGCCGTACTGCTGCACCGGCTGATCGAAGTGGTCGCGCGGAACCCAGAGCGGCTGCGGATCGGACACCGTCGAGGACAGGCGATTGAGCGGGAACGCCGGCGCGGTTCGGTTCGAGTTGTCGCTGCGGTAATACCCAAACTCGCCGATCGCTTCGGTGTGCTCCGAGAGCTTGTGCCAGAACGTCGTGTACGTCTGGATGCGCTCCTCTTTGAGGATCAAGTCGTTGTTGCCGGTGAAGTCACCCGCGCAATACGTGGGGCTCTCGAGCGCGTCGATGCTCATGTTGTTCATCGTCTCGGGCAAGCCGCGCGCGCGGTCGTAGCCATCGAGGAAGCGCATCTGCAGCTCGGGCGTGAGCTGCGACAAGTTCGAAGGCGGACCATAGCCGCGCAGACGAACTTCGTAGCCCTCGGAGTGGCCGACGCCTTGTGCGAGGTCGCAAGACGGATCCGAGATCGGATAGTCGAAGTTGCTGAACTGCTGAAACGTCGCCGGATTGCCGAGCAAGCTCTCGACGCGATCGGTGCGCTCGCCGATCCACTCCTGATCGCTCGCTGCGAGCGGCTGACGGTTGAAGTAGCTGACCATCAGGTTCATGCCGGTGTCTTGATCACCGATGCCGTAGGTCAGCGCGATGTCGCCTTCACCTTGATCGAACGTGTCGACGACTTGACCGCCGAGCTCGACATCGAAGCCTTGTAAATCGCGCCGCGTTACGAAGTTGACCGCACCGCCCATCGCGCCTTCGCCATACAACGCCGCGGCCAGACCGTTCGTGATCTCGACGCGCTCGAGCAGCTGCAGCGGGATCTGGTTGACGTCGACGTAGTCGGTGCCGTTTGCGCCCATCATCGGCGCGCTCACCAGCCGCCGGCCGTTGAGCAACACCAGCGTCGGCTGCAGACGCAGATCGAAACGGCTAGTGCCCGCGCCGCCTTGGCCGAGCGCCGCCGTCGTGTCGGGCATCGCGATGCCGCCGAGCTGCCGGCGCATCTGCATGTACTCGCGGCCTTGGATATCGGTGCGCAGCGGGCTCGGGACCACCGGCGTGCCTTCGACGAGCGCGGTACGACGACGGATGTGTGAGCCGGTCGTGATCGGCGCTTTGCCCGGGGTCGGCGAGGTCGGCGCCACCGCGGCACCGTCCACAGGTGCGGTCGTCGCGCTCAGGCCGATGCTCGTGTCGGCGCTCGCACCGCCTTCAGCCGCACCGGTCGCGGCGCTTTCGGGCTCGCTCGGCTCGGGCGTGGGCTCAGCGACGGGCTCGACCTCGGCCGGCGCTTCGGGCTCGGCCGAAGGTGCAGCCTCTGCAGGAGGCGCCGCTTCGTTCTCATCATCCGCAGGCTCATCCGCGAACGGATCGTCTTGTGCGGTGGCCTTCGCGCTCGCAAGCGCAAGGCAAACCACAAGGCCGACGAGCAAGTCTTTCCTCGAGATCATGGCGCACGCTCCCTCGAAACCTGACACCCAATGCACCGCCCGATAGCCGACATGATCGCGCGGGGTCAAGACTTGATGGGGGTCGGCAACGGGTCAGCGCGCGTCCACACTTCGTTTGGCCACCGCCCTTGAACTCGATTCAAGCGGTGCGAAAGTACGAGCCGAGATGCAAAGCGCGTTACGAGCAGCAGCACGAGCGGCAGCAAAGATCGCGTTGGGCGGCGTCGCATTCGGCGCGAGCGCATGCGCATCCGAGATCGATGCGAGCCCCGAGCCGACGTATCGCGAAGTCGAAGCGCTCGCGACCGGCGACGCGCAAAAGCTGCGGCTGTGCGGGCGCGGCAACAGCGATGTGGTGATCGACACGTTCTGCGCGCGGCGCACGCCGCGGATCGAGAGCGTTATCGATCTGCGCAACGCGCTCGGGCTCGGCAGCGGCGAATACAGCACGAGCATGTACCAAGGCTTCGCGCTCACCGGTCACTCGACCTCGCTGGTCTCGCGCTCGGTCTCGGCGATCAACCCGCGCGCGATCTTCATCCAACCGGAAGACGTCACGACGGAGCTGCGCACGATGGCGTTCGCGCGCGGTGAGCAGTTCTCGGAGATCGCGGTGCGCGATCGGCTCAACGGCGAGCTGCAGTTCTACCTCGTGACGTTCACGCAGGATTGCAACGAAGCGCCGGACGGCTGCACGCCCGGCGATCTGCTCACCGAAGCGGCCGAGTCGAGCTGGAAGAACGTGAACGTGTATGGCGAGGAAGATCTCGCGAACACGCCGAGCGATTGTCGGGTGTGCCACCAACCGGACGGTCCGGGCTCGCGGAAATTCTTGCGCATGCAGGAGCTCGAGCCGCCATGGAACCATTGGTTCTACGCGCTCGTGCCCGGCGGTCGCGCGGTGATCGCAGACTACCTCGCGGCCAAAGGCGACGAAGGCTTCGCGGGCTTGCTCGCGAGCGAAGTCGCGAACGGCTCTCAGCCCGGCGTGCTCAGCTCGACGTTGTTCTTCGCCGATTCGGGAGACCAACCGAACGCGTTCGTCAGCGCGCGGATCGAACGCGAGGTGGAAGAGAGCGCGGCGGCGCGCGGCGGCGATCAACCGGACGACAACTCGATCCCGGGCGAGAGCGAAACGTGGGAGGCGATCTATGAGCGCAGCAAGCGCGGCGACGCGATCCCGGTGCCGTACCACGACGTCAAGGTCACCGATCCGAGCAAGCTCGCGATCATGACGCAGGCGTATACGGACTACCGCGAAGGACGTTTGCCACGCGAAGAGCTGCCCGATCTGCGCGACATCTATCCCGATGATCCAGAGCTGCTCGCGCGCATGGGCTTCGCGACCGAGCCCGGGCTCGATGGCGAAGGCGTGCTGATGCAAGCCTGCGCGCAGTGCCACAACGATCGGCTCGATCAAAGCGTGTCGCGCGCACGCTTCAACGTCGATCTCGACCGGCTCGACACGCTCGAGAAGCAGCGCGCGATCGCGCGCATCCGCCTCCCCTTGCACGATCCCGGCGTCATGCCGCCGGCGCTCTCGCGCCGCCTCGATGACGACGCAAAGCAGCAGCTAATCGAGCTGTTAGAGCGCTAAAGCGCGATAAGCGCGGCAGTTTTGCGCTTGCTCGGCCGCTCACGTGCTGCGAATTGCATGGTCCCGAGCCGCGGACGCGTCTTGAAAAAAGTTCAAAAATGGCGCGACTCGCACTGCTGCGCGAGTTGACGCACGGGACTTAGAACGGCATTAAGGAATGGCGTCTGTGGGTGACAGGCGCAGAGCAGGCGTGACGGCCGCATCGTCAGCCGCGGCGTCTTGCTCTTCCTGTTGAAGCTTTGGCCTGTGGATTCAGTGGACTCGCTCGGGTCCTGCGTACCTTGGGTCGGACAGTTTACGGAGGTTGCGATGCAAGCTCGATCGATCGTGTTGAGAGCCGCGTGCGTGTTGGCGCTTGTCTTTACGGCGTGCACCAAAGCGGAGGATGCCCCCGATGATATGAACGTGCTGGCTGGAGCCGGCGCGGGAACCGGAGAGCCGGCAGCCGGTGCGACCGGTGGCTCAGCAGGTGAAGGCGGTACGACCGCGGGTACGACCGCGGGTACCGCGGGCGAGTCCGGCACGACCGGTGGCACCACAGGTGAGCCGCCGATCGGTGGCGCCGCAGGTGACGCCGGCACCGCTGGAATGATGGCAGTGACCGGCGGCATGGGCGGCGAAGGCGGGGCCGGGATGGA
>JAYUYY010000699.1:0-4078 GCA_043752225.1 Sandaracinaceae bacterium
GGATCGGATTGTCGCGGACGTAGATGCCCATCGCACCGGCGGCCACGTAAGCCAGCGGGCGGGGCGGGGCGGGGCGGGGCGGGGCGGGGCGGGGCGCGAGGATCTACTGCGAAGGGCTGCTGGGGGAGCCGCCGTCGGCGTGCTTTTTGAGCGCTTCGGGTGAGAAGATGAGGCGGACGCAGCGGGGGCACTGCTCGAAGGTCTCGCCGCGTTGCACGGCGATGTTCTGGTTGGGCGGCAACGAGGTGTTGCAGCCGGTGCAAATGCCGTTGCGCACCGGCACTGCGCCAATCCCAGCGCGCTTCTCGCGCACCGTCTCGTAGCGCTTCATCACGTCGCGCGGGATCTTCTCGGCCAGCTCACGGCGGCCTGCGAGCACGATCTCGAGCTTGGCGCGGAGCTCTGCGAGCCGCTCCTCACCGCGTGCGCGCTCTTCGTTCGCGAACGTCTGAAGCTCCGTGAATTCCTTCTCGTGCTTCTCGACCGAGGCGCGGCGCTTGGCGATTGCGCCCTTGAGCGTCTCGCGCTCTTCCTCGCGCTCCTTCATCGAGCGGCGGATCACCTCGAGCTCACGCTCGACCGCGTCGGCCTCACGCATCGTGCGAGCACGTGCGCCCTTGGACTTCGACTTAGCCAGCGACTGGCTCTGGTTGGTGAGCTCGTCCTGCTGCGCGTTGAGCAGCACGTCGGCGTCGCGCACCTCTTGGCGCTCCGCTTCGAGCATCTCCCCCAGCTTCTTGAGCGTCTGAACGAGCTCAGCCAGGCGCTGCGGAATGTCCGTCAGCTCGGTATCCGAACGCAGGGCGTCCGCGTCGATTTCCGCGATTTTTGCTAGTGCAGCGAGACGGTCCAGCACGAACGCTTGCCTCCTCGGCACAAAGCCGAATACGCGCGGCGCTGTAGCCTGCAAACGCAGGCGGCGCAAGTGGTGGGCCCACCTGGGCTCGAACCAGGAACAACCCCGTTATGAGCGGGGGACTCTAACCATTGAGCTATAGGCCCGTTGGGCAAGCCCCAACGCGCGCCGTTATACCAGGGAAACGCGCCCCGCTTTCGCTGCCCGGTGGCGAAGACGCAAAACGGGCCCTCGCGCAGATGCACGAGAGCCCGAGTGCGGTGCGCGACCCCTGGGAGCGGTCAGCCTTCGACGAAGCTGCGGAGCTGCTTAGAGCGGCTCGGGTGGCGTAGCTTGCGCAACGCCTTGGCTTCGATCTGACGGATACGCTCGCGCGTGACCTCGAAGTCTTGGCCGACCTCTTCGAGCGTGTGGTCGCTCTTCTCGCCGATGCCGAAGCGCATGCGCAAAACCTTCTCCTCGCGCGGCGTCAGCGTCTTGAGCACGCGTCGAGTCTGATCCTCGAGGTTCGCGTTGATCACCATCTCGATCGGGGACGAGATCGACTTGTCCTCGATGAAGTCGCCAAGATGGCTGTCTTCCTCTTCGCCGATCGGCGTCTCGAGCGAAATCGGCTCCTTGGCGATGCGCAGGACCTTTCGGACCTTATCGAGCGGCATCTCCATCTTCGCCGCGATCTCTTCGGGGCTGGGCTCGCGACCGAGCTCCTGCACCAAGTAGCGCGAGGTGCGGATCAACTTGTTGATCGTCTCGATCATGTGCACGGGGATACGGATCGTGCGCGCCTGATCGGCGATCGCGCGGGTGATCGCTTGGCGGATCCACCACGTCGCGTAGGTCGAGAACTTGTAGCCACGGCGGTACTCGAACTTGTCGACCGCCTTCATCAAACCGATGTTGCCCTCTTGGATCAGGTCCAAGAACTGCAAGCCGCGGTTCGTGTACTTCTTCGCGATCGACACCACGAGACGAAGGTTCGCTTCGACCAGCTCGGCCTTCGCGCGCTCGGCTGAGCGCTCGCCGGTGTGCAGGCGCTTGTACGTCGCCTTGAGCACATCGACCGGCTGGCCCATGTCTTCTTCGACTTTGCGAATCGCCGCGCGCGCTTCTTCGACCACGGCCATCGCGGTCTCGAGCGTCGAGACCGTCGCGCCGTGCTTCTTCTCAAAGCGCTTCTCGAGCACCTTGTTGGTGCGCATCTGCTCGAGCAACGCCGGCATCTCGTTGGCGCCGACGTTACCGACAGTGCGCTCGGCCTCGCCGATGTCCGCTTCGACCGCTTCGACGCGTCGCACGTAGCTCTTGATGCGCGAAACGATTTCGTCGATCAGCTTCTTCGTGAACTTCGCTTCGTGCATCACCTTGACGAGATCCTTCTGGTTCTCGTCGACGGCTTCGTTGCCGACCTGCTTGGCGCGATCGGTCTTCTTGGTCGAGAGCTCTTCGCGGAGCTTCTCGTTGGCGGCTTCGAGCTTTCGGACCTTCTCGAGCAAGCGCAGCACGCGCTTGATCACTTCTTCTTCGTCAGGCTGATTCTCTTCGTTCGGATCGAAGTCCTTGACGATGTCTTTGACGCGGATCTTGGCCTTCTTGAGGTTCTCACCAATGTTGAGAATCTCGGAGATGCCGACGCGCGAGTTGATGATGACTTCGAAGACCGTGCTCTCGCCGTCCTCGATGCGCTTGGCGATCTCGACTTCGCCTTCACGCGTGAGCAGCGAGACCGAGCCCATCTTCCGCAAGTACATGCGAACGGGGTCGCTCGACTTGCTCATCTCGCTCTCGTCGAGCGCGCTCGGCGCAACGCTGGACGGGAACTCGGAGCGCGCGACCGGCGGCGGCTCGCTGGTGCGAGTCGTGCGGTTCTGCGCTGCGGCCGCGCGCGCCTGCTCTTTATGGAGCGTCGCTTGCGAAGGCGCGACCACGACCTCGATGCTCTGGTTGCCCAGCAACATCATCAAGTCGTCGATCTGATCCGAGGTCACCATCTCGGGCGGAAGCGCGTCGTTGACCTCATCGTACGTGAGGTAGCCGCGAGCATTGCCGAGCTCGAGCAAGCGCTGGATCTCGCGGCGGCGCGAAGCCGGCAGCGAATCCGCACCTGGCGGCAGCGAGTCCGAGCGTCCCGGTGGCACGGTGCGAATGGTCGCGCCGCCTGCCGGAGGCGTCACACCGCGCGCTGCGGTCGCTGCGGCTGGAGCCGCGACGGCCTTGCCCGCCTTGGGTTCCGTCGCCTTCGCGGCTGCCGGAGCTTGCGGCGATTGTTTACCCGCCACGCTCTTGCTGCTCGTCTTCGACGGCGTCGCGGGCGGTGGCATCGAAGGTCGCTTTCCTGGTGCCATCGACTTGCGCTCTGCGGCCGAAGCCTTGGTTGGAGCGGGTGGACGCACCGTGCTGCGGCTCCCGGATGCGCTCGCAGCGCGCGTGGGCGGTTTGGGCGCAACGCCCGTCGTGCGAACCGCCTTGGGACGCGAAGAGCGGGGCGCCACGCTCCGCGAGGTTTGAGAAGAAGTCTTGGCCGGCATCATCACCTCTTGCGGCGCGCAGCTATTTCGCGCTGCGCTCTAGCTCAATTCGTTGCTTGGTCAACTCCAGCGCGCGGCTCTCATCACCGCTGCGCCTTGCTTCAATGATCTGGTTCTTCAGCAAACCCGTCGCGCGCGCGATGTTCTGTTTCGCCAACAGGGGGATTCCACTGCGCAACACATCCTCTGCTTGCTGGCCTTCGCGCTTGGGGGCAAGCGCTAGGCGTTCCTTCACCCACGGAAGGGCCGCATTGTCTTCGAGAGCGGAAAATAGCGAAGGCAGCTCCAGCTCCCCGTTTTCTTGAAGCGCCGCCTCAGCTGCGCGCAGTACGCCTTGCAGCTCGGCGCTCGTCAACAAACCTCGCAGTTGCTCCGCTTCCGCGGAGGCAATCAGCGTAGGTCTGTCGAGCAGCACACCCAGCAGCTCGGATTCGAGCTGCGGGAGCTTAACACGGTCTCTTGGCGGAGCCAGGGGTGTTTGCGCAGAGGATGTAACGCTTCCGCCTGTCTGTTGCGCGTGGCCGCCGGGCTGAGCGTGAGCGCCGGGACGCGAGCCGACCTGGGCTCGCATTTGCCGTCGCACCGCTCCGCTGTCGGTCAGGCCGAAGCGTCGAGCGACCCGCTCGATGTACAATTCCAGCTCAACGGGATTGGAAACCACCCCGAGCACGGGTGCCAGGCTCTCCACCGCGCGTGC
>JAYUYY010000700.1:0-4067 GCA_043752225.1 Sandaracinaceae bacterium
CGATCCCGCGCGCTTCGTGTGCAACGCGATCGCGCCGGCTGAGGTCGCGCGCGTGATCATCGACGAAGCCAACAGCGCGATGGAGCTGGTGGTGCCCGACGACAAGCTCTCGCTTGCGATCGGTCGTCGCGGTCAAAACGTTCGCCTCGCGTCGCAGCTCACCGGCTGGCGTCTCGATGTGATCGGCGAGAGCAAGTTCAAGATCATGGAGGAGGAGGCCATCGCGGCGCTCGCCTCGATCGAACGGCTCGATCGCAACACCGCGCTGACGCTCTACAAGCAGGGTTTCCGCAGCCTCGACGAGGTCGCAGAGGCTTCGGAAGAAGAGCTCGGCGGGCTCGAAGGTATGGGCGGTCCCACGAACGCGGCGTCGCTCAAGAAGCGCGCGGCCGAAGCGATGGAGCGCTTGCGCTTGCGTCGCATCGAAGACGCGATGAGCGGCGAGCGGCTGCTCGGTGAGCGCGAAGAGCTGATGCTTTTGCCGGGTGTGACCGGACGCGTCGCAGAGCTCTTGGTGCGCTCGGGTTACCGTACGGTCAACGACTTGCGCGGTGAGCGTGATATCGACCGCATGGCGATTCGCACCGGGCTTGGCAGCCGCAAGGCGCAAGAGCTGGTCGAGGCAGTCGCGGACTACCTCGAGCGCGAGTCGGAGCGCGTCGCCGATGGTCAGACCATCGCGCGCGATCGTCAGGCCGCAGCGGATGCCGAAGCGCGCGCGCAAATGGACGCGCAGCAAGCCGAAGCGAGCGCACCGGTCGCCGGCCCGGACGGCCGCTGAGCCACACGTTTAGAAAACACGAACACGGATGAGCGGGCTCGAAAGCAACTTGATGGCAGAACCGGAGAGAACATGTGTGGGATGCCGCCAGCGCGATGAGCGCGGTGCGCTCTTGCGCCTTGTGCTCGCCGGAGATCCGCCCGAGCTCGTGCCCGATGTTCGGCACAGTGGAAATGGACGCGGTGCTTCGGTGCATCCGCGTCGCACGTGTCTCGATGCAGCGGTGAAGTCGGGCGCGTTCCGCCGGGCGTTCAAGCGCGAGCTGCATCCCGACAGCAATCAGCTCGCGACCTGGGCGCACGATCAATATTACCGTCGCATGGACGGCTTGATCGCAGCGGCTGGCCGCAGCGGCAACGCGGTCGCGGGCGCCGAGCGCGTGCGCGAAGCGGTCGAGCGCCGAAAAGTTTGCATGCTCATCGTGGCGAGTGACGCCGCGGAGAGCCGCAACGAAGTGCTGGATGCAGCGACCCGGCTCGGGGCTCGCTGTCTCGTGCACGCAGACAAATCACATTTAGGACGGCTTTTTGGTCGCGATCAGATCGCGGTCGTTGCTGTCACTGATTCGGCCATCGCGAGCGCTATTGAAGAAGCGTCGCGCAACTTGGCCGCCCTTGCGGAGGTTTCATGAACAAGACGCGCGTGTACGAAGTGGCGCGTGAGCTCGGTCTCGACAATCGCGAGATCGTGACCAAGCTCGCATCGCTCGGCATCCAAGTGCGTAACCACATGAGCTCGATCGATGTGGCCGACGCGGACCGCATCAAGCGGACGCTCGAAAAAGAGAAGCAGCAGAACGTCGTCGAGGAGCGCATTCGCCCGACCGTCGTGCGTCGCCGTGCGGTGCGCTCGAAGGAAGACGACGAAGCAGCGCCTGCGGTTGTGGCAGCTGCCGAAGTGGCACCGGCTCAGCGCAGCGGTCGCGATATCGCTGCCTCGAACCGCAGCATGAGCACCTTGCGGCGAGAGCCGGCGGGCGACGCGAGCCAGGATCCGAGCGCAAAGGCGACGCCTTCGCCGATGGCGCCGAACAAGGCTGCCGGTACGCCGCCGCCTGCGAGCGGGCCTTCCGCGTCGAGCGGCATGAGCGCGAAGTCCGAGCCGCAAACCCCGCCGCCGGCCGCGCCTTCGCGCCAGGCAGTGCTGCCCCCGCCGCAAGCGCACGCCGCGCCGACGCACGTGCCGCAAGCACCCCAAGCGCCGCGCCCGATGGCCGAGGCTGATTTCTCGTCCGAAGCTTCCGCGCCGATGGCGTCGCCGCCGCCTGGACCGATGCCGCGCCGTGGCGGAGTACCGCTTCCGTACGAGCAGCGCCTTGGCTACAGCGACTTGCCTCCCGGCGTTGTCTCGCGCGGCAATCAGGTCGGCGCTCCGACAACCACGCTCTCCGATGCTGCGCGCGCGCGCATCGTCGCCGAGCACGCCGCGCGCATCGCGCAGCAACAAACGGGCGGAGTGGCGCCGCGTCGCCGCGAGCTCGCGCGCGCTGCGATCGGTCCGACCGGTCGTCAGGCGCCGCGCGGCCGTCCGGGTCGTGCGCGCAAGCTCGCGCCCGGCAAGAAGTCGATCGCGACGCAGCTCACGACGCCGAGCGCAGCCAAGCGCGTGATCCGGATCGAGGATCAGGTCAGCTTGCAGGTGCTCGCGCAGCGCATGTCGCTCAAGGCGACCGAGGTGCTCGGTAAGCTCATTCAGCTCGGCATGACCGCCGGCGTGAACATCAACAGCAGCCTCGATGCGGACACCGCGGGCATCCTCGCCGCGGAGTTCGGCTTCGAGGTCGAGAACGTCGCGGTCAGCGATGACGCGTTCATCATCGAAGCGCGCGGCAAGTTCGAAGAGATCACCGAAGACCGCGAGAGCCGTCCGCCCGTGGTTACGATCATGGGTCACGTCGACCACGGTAAGACTTCGTTGCTCGACAAGATCCGGCGCACGAACGTGGCCGGCGGCGAGTCGGGCGGCATCACGCAGCACCTCGGTGCGTACCGCGTGGAGCACAAGAAGGGCACGATCGTGTTCCTCGATACGCCCGGTCACGCGGCGTTCACCGCGATGCGCGCACGTGGCGCGAACGCGACGGACATCGTCGTGCTCGTGGTCGCGGCCGACGACGGCGTCATGCCGCAGACGAAGGAAGCGATCCACCACGCGCGCGCGGCTGGAGTGCCGATCATCGTCGCGGTGAACAAGATGGATAAGCCCGACGCGCGCGTGGACGTCGTGATGCGCGACCTCGCGACCGAAGGTCTGCAATCCGAGGAGTGGGGCGGCGAGACGATGTTCCACAAGGTGTCGGCGCACACCGGTGACGGCATCGACGCGTTGCTCGACGGCATCTTGCTGCAGGCCGAGGTGCTCGACCTGCGCTCGAATCCGAAGGCGCCTGCGACCGGCGTCATCCTCGAGGCGTACCTCGACAAGGGCCGCGGTCCGGTCGCGAACGTGCTCGTGCAAGACGGCGTGCTCACGACCGGCACGATCGTGGTGGCGGGCGCAGCGTACGGAAAGATCCGCGCGATGACCGACGACCATGGTCGCGCGATCAGCAAGGCGACGGCTTCGACGCCGGTCGAGTTGCTCGGCCTCTCCGAAGTGCCGGAGACCGGCGACACGTTCTACGCGGTGACCGATGTGAAGGCGGCGCAGAACCTCGCCGATCGTCGCAAGAAGACCTCGACCAAGCCGATCAGCGGCCTGACCGGCAAGAGC
Organism: Sandaracinaceae bacterium; assembly: GCA_043752225.1. Lineage (GTDB taxonomy): Bacteria > Myxococcota_A > Polyangia > Polyangiales > JAFGIB01 > JAYUYY01. Next base: position 3,494 of record JAYUYY010000700.1, read on the forward strand.
GGTCTCGAAGCGCTGATGGACAAGATGAAGGACGGCGAAGCCCAAGAGCTGCGGCTCGTGGTCAAGTCCGACGTTCAGGGCTCAGCCGAGGCGCTGGTGAAGACGCTCGTCGAGCAATCGACCGAGAAGGTCCGCGTCGTCGTCATCCACTCGGGCGTCGGCGGTATTACCGAGAACGACGTCATGCTCGCGACCGCGTCGCAAGCGATCATCATCGGCTTCCACGTGCGCCCGAGCGGTGGTGCTTCCAAGATCGCCAAGGAAGAGCACATCGAGATCCGCACCTACACGATCATCTACGAGGCCGTGGATGCGGTGAAGCTCGCGATGCTCGGCTTGCTCAAGCCGACGTACCGCAACGTCCCGGTCGGCCACGCCGAGGTGCGCGCGCTGTTCTCGATTCCGAAGGGCGTGATCGCCGGTTGCATGGTCTCGGACGGCAAGATCGCGCGCGGCAACAAGGTGCGCGTGCTGCGCGAGTCAGCGTCGATTTGGGAAGGCGCCGTCAAGTCGCTGCGCCGCGTCAAAGAAGACGTGCGCGAGGTGACCGCGGGCCTGGAGTGCGGCATCCAGC
>JAYUYY010000701.1:0-10090 GCA_043752225.1 Sandaracinaceae bacterium
GCGCGCGTCGCGCATCGCCCTGCACGTGCTTGGCGATCGCGAGCAAGCTCTCGGCGCTCGCGTGCAAGCCGAGCCCGCCGAGGCCGCGCTTCGTGTCACCCAGCGCATGCTCGAGGATCTGCACCAGCTCGCCCTCATCGAGCGCCTTGAGCTCGAGCACGCGCGCGCGTGACAACAGCGCGGCGTTGATCGCGAACGACGGATTCTCGGTGGTCGCACCGATCAGCACCACCGTGCCGTCCTCGACATGCGGCAACAGCGCGTCTTGCTGGGATTTGCTGTAGCGATGGATCTCGTCGATGAACAAGATCGTGCGTTTGCCGTAGAGCCTTCGCTGCTCGCTCGCCGCACGCACCTCGTTGCGCAAGTCCGCAACGCCGCTCAGCACCGCAGACAGCGCCGCGAACCGCGCATTCGTCTCGGCTGCGATCACGCGCGCGAGCGTGGTCTTGCCCGAGCCGGGCGGTCCCCACAGCACCACGGACGGCAATCGCCCAGCCTCGATCGCCGAGCGCAGCAGCTGGCCTTTGGCGAGCAAATGCGCCTGGCCGACGATGTCGCCCAAGCGCTCGGGCCGCATTCGGTCCGCAAGCGGAACGCCTTCGCCGCGGCTGCGCACGCTGTGATCGAACAAATCCACGCGAGCGCAACGTATGTTCAGCAACGCCCTCGCGCCAGTGCGCAAGTCCAGCGCGTCGCTAGTTCGGGACAACCCCGGCGCCGAGACCCCGGCGGCTGCTGTGAGGTGGATCCTAGTTGCCTTGCTCAAGGGGTGGTTTCGTGGGAGCCCTAGCCATGTAGGGTGGTCTGCTGCCCTCTGGGGGAACTAGAGTCATGTCGGAGAAGTTGGACCGCATCCTTGATTACTGTGACCTGCTCAGCCGAGCAGGCAGCCATACGCTCACGGATAGCGCGGATCTGACCCGCTTCGAGCGCCTCAAGAGCCAACTGGTGGCTGCGGTCCCGTCGCTCGATGAGCGCGATCCCTACACGCTGCTCGCCGAGCCGCTGCCGGCGCAGGTCGTGTTCGGCTCCGGCCCGATCCCGATGTCCGTCAATGGCCAGCTGCGCAACGCATCTGCAAGCGGCATCGCGCTGTCAGTCGACGGCTCGCCTCCCAGCCTCGGCGAGTCAGTCAAAGTCACCGCACGCGATCTCGAGCGCGGCGTCGAATACACCTTCACCGGGACCGTGGTCTCACGCGTGGTGAAGGGCGGCTACTCGATGGCAATCGCGCTTCAGGGCGCGCCCGTGAAGGCGCGGCTCGGCGGTCGCAGCGGCGTCTTCGCACGCGGCAGCAAGATCTCGGAGATCCCAGCCGCCCCCTCCAAGCGCTCAAACGATCGCTAATCGATTGCCGGCGGGTCGGGAGAACGGCGCACGTTCTCTCGATAATAAAAGCGACTAGCGCAGGATCTTGAGGCGACGCGGCGCGGTTTCATCCGGCGCCTTCTTGCCGCCGCCGCGCACGAAGCTGTCCATCGCGATCTTCTCGAGCAACGCGTCGGCTACTGCGGCGAACGCTTTCGCACATGGGTGCTCGGGCGCGGCCTGCACGATCGGCGTTCCGCCATCGCTCCATTCGCGGATGCCGGCGTCGAGCGGGATCTGTCCGAGCAACGGTGCCTCGGCGTGCTCCGCGATCTTTTGACCGCCACCTGCACCGAAGATCTCGTGGCGCACGCCGGCCGAGTCCATGAAGAAGCTCATGTTCTCCACCACGCCGAGCAGCGGGATGTTGAGCTTCTTGCACATCGACACGGACTTGTAGACGTCCTGCAACGCGACTTCCTGCGGCGTCGTCACGATCACAGCGCCGCTCGACTTCACCTTCTGCGCGAGCGAGAGCGCGACGTCACCGGTGCCCGGCGGCAGGTCGAGCACGAGGAAGTCGAGCTCGCCCCAGTGCACGTCGGTCAAGAACTGCACGAGCGCCGACTGCAGCATCGGACCGCGCCAGATGATCGCGTCCTTCTCGTTCTCGATCATGAAGCCGATGCTCATCAGCTTCACGCCGAAGCGTGAGAGCGGCTCGATCGTCTTGCCGTCGGTCGACTGCGGGTGACCGTTGGTGCCGAGCATGGTCGGGATCGAAGGGCCGTAGATATCGGCGTCGAGTAAGCCCACACGCAAGCCGCGGCGTGAGATCGCGAGCGCCAGGTTCACCGCGGTCGTGCTCTTGCCGACGCCGCCTTTGCCGCTCATCACGAGCACGACGTTCTTCACGCCTGGAACCGGATCGTCCGCCGCGATCGCGCGCATTGGCACGCGCGTCGAGAACTCGAGCCCGATGCTGTCGACGCCGCTGCCTTCGAGCGCGTGCTCGATGCGCTCGCGGAGCTGGCGCTCGAGCCGCTCGGATGACGCGTGCAGCCCGACGCGGAGCTGAACTTTGTTGCCAACGTGCTCGAGCTGCTCGATCACGCCGAGCTCTTGCAGAGGGCGATCGAAGAGCGGATGGAGAACTGCGCCCACGCGATCGGCTATGGAATTTGCTTCGGCCACGGGATGGCGTGTCTAGGACCCGGCCGACGATCCGTCAAGCGCGCTGCCCGTTGTGCCTGTAGCCCCCCCGGGTATCCTGCGCGGCGATGACGCAACCGATGTGGCCGTTTCGGCGCTTGCTCGCGCCCGCCTGCGTGTTCGTCGTCTGTGCCGCCGTCTACGTGGCGACGCTCGGCCCGCGCATCCACGGCACCTCGCCCAACGCGCACTTCGTGTACCTCGCCGACAGCTTCTTGCACGGCCAGCTCGACCTGCGCGCCAAGAAGCCGCCGAGCGACAACGACTGGGCGCGCTACGGCGGCCGCATCTACGTCTCGTTCCCGCCGTTTCCTGCGGTGGTGATCGCGCCGCTCGTCGCGATCTGGGGCACCAAGACCTGGGATAGTCTTTTTTGGTCAGTGCTCGCCGGCTTCGGTCCCGCGCTGCTGTTCACATTGCTGCGGCGCTTGCGCGAAGTCGGCTTGAGCGAGCGCACGCAGCGCGACGATTGGCTGCTCACGATCCTGTTCGCGTTCGGCAGCGTCTACTACTACGTCGCTGTCCAAGGCACGGTCTGGTTCGCGGCGCACGTCGTCGCGGTGAGCTTGATCGCGCTCTACGTGCGCTTTGCGCTCCAAGCTGCGCGACCGTTTTGGGCCGGCGCGATGATCGCGCTCGCGTTCATGACCCGCCCGCCTACGCTCTTGCTCGCGGCATTCTTCGCGCTCGAAGCGCTGATCCGCTCGCGCAAAGCCGAAGCCGAGGCCGCTGCACCGGATACCCTCAAGGCCGCGCTGCGCGGGGTCGATTGGCCGGCGTTCGCGCGTCGCGTCGCCGTGTTCTCGCTGCCGATCGTCGTGATGCTCGGCATCGCGATGGCGTTCAACAAAGCCCGCTTCAACGATCCGTTCGAGTTCGGCCACAGCTTGCTCGAGATCCGCTGGCGCACTCGGATCGAGAAGTGGGGCCTCTTCAACTACCACTACCTCGCGCGCAACCTGGCCGTGATGCTGACCAGCTTGCCGTGGCTCACCGCGCTCGCGCCGTACGTGCTGATCAGCCGCCACGGTCTTGCGCTCTGGGTGACGACGCCTCAACTCGGGCTCGTGCTCTGGCCCAAGCGCAGCTCGCTCACGATGCTCGGGCTCGCGATTGCAGCCGCGCTGGCCGCGCTCGCCAACCTGCTTTACCAGAACAGCGGCTGGATTCAGTTCGGCTACCGCTTCAGCCTCGACTACGCGGTGCTCTTTTTCGCGCTGCTCGCGCTCGGCGGCCGGCGCTTTGGCAAGGCGTTCATCGCGCTGACCGTGCTCGCGATCGCGATCAACCTATTCGGCGCGATCACGTTCGACCGCGCGCATCGTTACTACGACAAAGACACGACGCAGCGCGTGCTGTTTCAGCCGGACTAGAGGCTAGCGGCGGGCCACGGCGTTCGCTGCCGGCTCGCCCGAGCGGTACTCGTAGTAATGCGTGAGCACGCGCTGCACGTAGCGGCGCGTCTCGGCGTACGGCGGGATGCCGTCGTAGCGCTGCACCGCGCCGGGGCCCGCGTTGTAGGCCGCGATCGTGCGCACGAGATCGCCGCCATAGCTGTTCGCGAGCACGCGTAAGAAGCGCGCGCCGCCGAGCACGTTCTGGCGCGGATCGAACGCGTCGAGCACGCCCATCGAAGCCGCGGTTCCGGGCATCAGCTGCATGAGGCCCATCGCGCCGCGGTTCGAAACGGCATCCGGATAGAAGTTGCTCTCGACGCGCATCACCGCGCGCAGGAACGCTTCGGGCAGCCGATACACGAGCGCAGCTTCGCGGATGAACCCGTCGTAGCGCTTCATGCGATCCGGATCGGGCGGCCGCATCGCAGCGACCCGGGTGCGCGGTCCGCGCGCGACGCTTGCCCCCGAGCTATGGACAACGCGCTGCCAGCCGCGGGTCGAAGGCTGAATGTTCGTATAGTGCTCGACGCCGTTTGCATCGACGTAGCGATAGATGTCGGCGAGCGCGACGTGCGGCGCGGCCAGCGATACGAGCGTGGCGAACGCAAAGAGCCGCGAGGTCAGGCGGGCTCGGGTGGTGCTACGGGGCCTTCGCATTGCTCTCAACACCACAGGATACCGACCCGCGTCAGCACGACCAAATCGCCTGCTCGCATGGCGTGTGCGGTGCTCCGCGGGGATGGGGGGCCGCATGCCCGCAACGCGCCTGCCTTGCTGCGCTATTCCCGAGCGGTTCGCGGCCGCGCTCGCAGGCCCACACGGTGCGCGCTACAGTCCGGCCCCTTCGTCATGCCCATTCGTTGTGATTACCTCGTCATCGGGGGCGGGGTCGCCGGCCTGACCTTCGCACTGCAGGCGGCCAAGACCGGAGACGTGCTGGTCGTCACCAAGCGCGAGCTCGATGAGTCGGCGACGAACTACGCGCAGGGCGGCATCGCCGCGGTGCTCGATCCGACCGACTCGTTCGAAGAACACATTCGCGACACGCTCGAGGCGGGTCGCGGCCTCTCGCGTCCGGAGATCGTCGAGATGGTCGTGCGCGATGGCCCCGAGCGCATTCACGAGCTGATCGCGCTCGGCGCCGGCTTCAGCCGCACTGCACCGCACGCCAACGGTGCACCCGGTACGGATGCCGAGACCGAGCTCGACCTCACGCGCGAAGGCGGTCACAGCGCGCGCCGCGTCGTCCACGCTGCCGACGTGACGGGTCGCGAGGTTCAGCGCGCGATGCACGCCGCGGTCGCCGTCCACCCGCGCATTCGCGTGCTCGAAGGCCACATGGCGGTCGACCTGATCGATATGTCCCGCCATTTCGGACAGCGCGGACAAGCCGAGCAGCGACGCGTCGTCGGCGCGTACGTGCTTGATCACAAAGGCGCGCGCGTTCACACCGTGCTCGCGCGCGCAACGGTGCTGGCGACCGGTGGCGCCGGCAAAGTCTATCCGTACACGACCAACCCCGATGTCGCGACCGGCGATGGCGTCGCGATGGCGTATCGCGCGGGTGCGCGGATCGCGAACCTCGAGTTCTTTCAGTTTCACCCGACCTGCCTCTATCACCCGAACGCGAAGAGCTTCCTGATCAGCGAAGCATTGCGCGGGGAGGGCGGCGTGTTGCGGCTGCGCGATGGCACGGCCTTCATGCACAAGCACCATGCGCGCGCGGACTTGGCGCCGCGCGACGTGGTCGCACGCGCGATCGACTTCGAGATGAAGCGCACAGGCGACGACTTCGTGCTGCTCGACATGAGCGCGTGCACGCCGCGCTATCTCTCGGAGCGCTTTCCCAACATCCACGCGCGCTGCATGGACTTTGGGATCGATCTCACCTGCGAGCCGATCCCGGTCGTGCCCGCGGCGCATTATATGTGCGGCGGCGTTCGCGTCGACGAAGCCGGACGCACCAGCGTTCCCGGGCTGTGGGCGGTCGGCGAGACGACGTGCTCGGGCTTGCACGGCGCCAACCGTCTCGCGTCTAACTCCCTGTTAGAAGGCCTCGTCTACGGTCGCCGCGCCGCGCTCGCAGCGCAAGACGAGCCTGCAACGCCGCGCTCGGTCGCACCGCCCGAATGGGACGTCGGCGACGCCGCTCCGAGCGATGAAGCCGTGATCGTTTCGCACAACTGGGACGAGCTGCGGCGCTGCATGTGGAACTACGTCGGCATCGTGCGCACGAGCAAACGCCTCGAGCGCGCCGAGCGCCGCATCGCGCTCCTCAAAGAAGAGATCCGCGAGTACTACTGGCGTCACCTCGTCACGCTCGATCTGCTCGAGCTGCGCAACATCGCGGACCTAGCCGAGCTGATCGTCCAGTGCGCGCGCTTTCGTCGCGAGAGCCGCGGCTTGCACTACACGCTCGATTTTCCAGATACCGACGATCAGCATTTCCGCGGCGATACCGTCGTGAGCCGAGACGAGCCGGTTCATTTGATTCCGCTGTAAGGAAAAACGTTCGCCGTCGGCGCGATCTTTTTTGCCTCACCCATGCCCGATTACAGCGCCGTCGCTGGATTCGCTCGGCGGCGCGATCCGCGTCGGCGAACGCGTGGCTCGGTTGTGGGAACCGGTGTAGGGTGCGCCCACATGCACGCGGACATGCCAGAAGGTGGTCGTCGTTGGGTCGCTGGGATGCAACTCGCAGTTGCCTGCCTTTTGATGGTCGGCATCTGGGCTGGGTTGCCGGCGCGGTACCTGATCGTCGATGCGATCGGGACCGGTGTCGCGATGCTGCAAGCGCTCGCGGGTGTTGCACTGCTCTCGAGTGTCGCGTGGGCGTTATGGGTCGCGCGCATCGCGAGCTGGGCGGCGCTGACGATCGGCGCTGCGACTGCGACCGCGTTGTCGTTGTCCGCTGCGAAGCTCGCGGGGATGTACGGACCGGTTGGCTCGGGCGGCGCGCTGCTGCTCGGTACGATCGCGCTGCTCATCTTGCCGTACCTGGTCGGGTTGCCGGCGGTGCAGCTCGTGCTTCTCCGCCGAGGCTGAGCGTTGCGCCTTTTCTTCTCTGCGTGGGTCGCGCTCACGGCGCTCGCGTGCCTGTTCGTCGCGAGCGCGGCGCGTCTCGATCCGGCGCCGATGCCCACTGCGACCGCGCAGCGCTGGGCGCTCGCAGCGCTCGAGGCTGCGCAAGCGCATCGAGCGCTGCCCGACGCTCCCAGCGAAGCGAGCCGCTATCGCGCGTTCGGTGCGGTGATCGTGCTCGCGTGGCGCGAAGGACGAGCGGTCGCCCGCTACGTCGGTCGCGATGGCTTCGCGAACACGGTGCGCGACGCCGCGCAACGTTTTGCGATCGATCCAGCCTTGCAAACGAGCACGAGCCGCGTGCGATTTACCGTCACGCTGGAGCTCGATCGCGGCACATGGTGGCGCGCGGTTCCGTTTCTCGCGGAGCTGTCGGTCGTCCCGCTCGTCGAGGGTGTCTCGATCGCGCTCGGCGATCGCAGTGCGTATCTCACGCCCGACGAGATCGCCTCGCGCGGCTTGTGGGACAGCGCGATCAAGACGCCGATCCCCGATCTCACGTTCGGGCTAAGCGCGACGAAGATCGCCGAACGCCTGGCGAAGGAGCTCGGCGCATCGCCCGCGGACATCTTGGAGCGCGGTGAATTCTCGCGCTTCGCTGCCGGCACGATCGCGGCTGACGCCTATCCGCGCGAAGAGGCCGTGACTCTCGCGTCACTCGAGCGCGGCGCGCGTGAGAGCGCGAAGTTTCTGCTGCGCCATCAACTGCCAAGCGGACGCTTCGTCTATCGCTACGACGCGAGCCGCGATCGCGAGCGCAAGGGCAGCGGTTACAGCCTGCCGCGTCACGCGGGCACCGCGTACTTCCTGGCACAAGCCGGGCGCGTGCTGCGCATGCCCGAGGCGCGTGAAGGCGCGCGGCTCGCGCTCGCATGGGTGCGCCGCGTCGCCTTTCGACATTGCGGCGGCGAGCGGCTCGGCTGCGTCGCGCGTGACGACTTTCCGGACATGGGCGCGGCCGCGCTGACCGCGCTCGCGGCCGCCGAGCTGCTGGCAGGCGGCGACGATCCCGAGGTGCGCGACATGCTCGAGCAGCTCACGGCCTTCGTGCGCTCGATGCAGCGCAAGGATGGCGAGCTGATGCACGTCTACGATCTGCGCGCGCAGAAGCCGATCGACGTTCAGAAGATGTATTACAGCGGCGAGGCCGCGGTGGCGTTGCTCGCCAGTCATCGCGTGCTGCACGACGAGCGCGATCTGGTCGCGGTGCGTCCGCTGATGCAGCACCTCACCGGCGCAGGCTGGAGCTTCTTCGGCAGCCGTTATTTCTACGGTGAAGAGCACTGGACCTGCCAAGCCGTCGCAGCCGCCGCAGATCGCATCCAGGTGCCGGGCGGGCTCGATTTCTGTCTGCGCTGGCTCGGCTACCAGCACGCGTTGATGTACCGCAAGGGCGAGACGCCATGGCCGGTCGCCGGTGCGATCGGCGTCGGGCCGGTTATCGTCCCGCGCCTCACCTCCGTCGCGTCGCGCATCGAAGCCGGCGCGCCGATCTACGCGCTCGCGCTCAAAAGCGATCGCGATGTCGCCGAGCTTCGCGCGCAAATGCACGCGCACCTCGAGCTGCTGATGCGCATGCGCTGGGCTCCTGGGCCGGCCCATCTCTTCCGCGATCCAGAGGCCGCGCTCGGCGGAGTGCCCGCCACGCAAGCGAGCCTCGAAGTGCGCAACGACTTCGTCCAACACGCCGGCAGCGCCATGCTGGCCTGGGCCGAGCGATTTTATTTGCAGCCCACCGGCGGAAGCGCAGCGCAGAAGCAGCGCTAACCCTCGCGGTCTGGTTTGACACGCTAGGGGGGGCCGTCTAAAAGCGCCAGACGTCGCCGGCTGGGGCCGGCCGAAAGGTGATTCATGGCCGGCTACTTGTTCACTTCCGAATCGGTCTCCGAAGGGCATCCAGACAAGATCTGCGATGCGGTTTCCGATGCGATCCTCGACGCGATTCTCACGCAGGATAAGTACGCGCGTGTCGCGTGCGAGACGATGGTCAAAACGGGCTATGCCATCGTAGCCGGTGAAATCACGACGACGGCGTCGATCGAGTACGCCGAGATCGTCCGCGCCGCGATTCGCGAGATCGGCTATACCGACTCCGCGACCGGCTTCGACGCCAACACCTGCGCGGTGCTGACGGCGATCGAAAAGCAGTCCCCCGACATCGCGCAAGGCGTGACCGCAGGCCAAGGTCTCCACAAAGAGCAAGGCGCCGGCGATCAAGGCTTGATGTTCGGCTTCGCGGTCGACGAGACCAAAGAGCTGATGCCGATGCCGATCATGCTCGCGCACAAGCTCGTGCGTCAGCAGGCGGCGCTGCGCAAGAAGGGCGTCTTGCCCTGGCTGCGCCCCGACGCGAAGAGCCAGGTCACCGTCGAGTACGGCCCCGACCAGCGCCCGCTGCGCATCGATGCCGTCGTGCTCTCGACGCAGCACGATCCGGACATCAAGCACAAGCAGATCGAAGAAGCGATCATCGAGCAAGTGATCAAGCCGTCGCTGCCGGCGAACATGATCGACAAGAAGACCAAGTATTGGGTCAACCCGACTGGTCGCTTCGTCGTCGGCGGTCCCTACGGCGACTGCGGCCTCACCGGCCGCAAGATCATCGTCGACAGCTACGGCGGCATGGGCCGTCACGGCGGCGGCGCATTCAGCGGTAAGGACCCGAGCAAGGTCGACCGCAGCGCCTGCTACTTCGCGCGCTACGTCGCGAAGAACATCGTGGCCGCCAAGCTCGCGCGCCGCTGCGAGGTGCAGGTCGCGTACGCGATCGGCGTCGCGAAGCCGGTCGGCGTGTACGTCACGACGTTCGGCACCGGCATCGTCGACGACGAGAAGATTGCGAAGGTCGTCTCGGAGCTCTTCGATTTCCGGCCGGCCGCGTTGATCGAGACCTTGGACCTCTTGCGCCCGATCTACGCGAAGACCGCTTCGTACGGTCACTTCGGCCGCACCGAGAAGAGCTTCACCTGGGAGCAGACCGATCGCGCCGAAGAGCTGGCCGCTGCGTTTGCGAAGAAGAAGGAAGCGCCGAAGGCAGCCAAGAAGGCGAACGGCGGGAAGGCGAGCAAGCAGGCGTCGGCGTCCGCGCG
>JAYUYY010000702.1:0-4060 GCA_043752225.1 Sandaracinaceae bacterium
GAGGTGGCAGAGCTCGTGCACGAGCACCCAGTCGCGCATCAGCGCGCTCTCGTCGAAGCCGTTCGAGAGCAAGACCGCTGCGGACGCGCCGCCGCCGCGCGTCATCGAGCCAAAGCGCACCGGCTCACTCGAGGGTCCGACCGGCAGCACCACGAGCTGGATGCGCTTGCGTGGAAGCTGGCCGGCGAGCGCCGCCACGGCATTCGCTTGCACGTCGACCCAGCGACCGATCGAGGCATGCTCGGCAGGCGTGAAGCCCTCGAGCTCGGCGACATCGATCACCGACGTGCCGATCCGTACTTGACTGCGAGTTAGCTTGCCGAACGCCGAGTACGCATGAAATGCAAAGGCGCTGCGATCGAGCGTGTAGCGCGTGTTTGCAGGCGACGTGACGATAGAAGCGTCACCGAGCGGCGCCGCAGCCGGCCACGGAACGCTGACGTCCATGTCACTCGGCAGCTCGAAGCTCGCGAACGCCTGGGCGTACTCGGGGTAGTCGGTCGGGCGCCAGACGTAGAGCGCCGTGTTCACCGCGCGCGAAGCGCCGGCCCGCCACACCTCGAGCCCGCCAAAGCCCGAGCGCCCCGCGTCGAGGTCGAGATCGTAACGAACGCAATCGCCCGCGCGCAGACCGGCGATGACGATGCCGTTCGCATCCGCAGCGAGCGGCAGCAAGCTCGCGTCGCGCTCGATCGCCGCGTAGCGCAAGAGCGCCCGCGCGTTCGGTGCGCCGGGTTCGAGCCGGCTCGGCAGCCGGCCGACGGGACAGACACGCGCGCGCAACGTCGCGAGATCGGTGTCGAGCGAGAACCGGTACTCGAGCGTGCCGGCGCGCGGCTGGTCGACCACCGCAGCACGCCTGGGCATCGGAGCGGCCGCAGCGGGTGCTTCACGCGCGCAGCCCGCGTCCGCTATCGCAAGCGCCAGGCACACCGCTTTCAACACTGCGAGCCGAGTCGAGCGCAAGCGTTAGCCCTTTGATCCCAAGAGCGATCCCAAGAGCACGCCGCGCTCTACGAAGTCGGCGAGCACCGTGCACAGACCGTCGATGAATGCAGCGTCGAGCTTGAGCCGGCGCTCGGCTGCGACGCGCTGCACGGCTTGCGTCACGTTTAGCTCGCCGGTTTGCAAGGCCTCCACGAGCGCGTAACTGGTCGCGTTCAACACGAACGTGCGCGCGCCGTTCTCGTCCGCCTTGCGGTACACGCAGAGCCAAACATCGCCCGCGCGATAGCTGCCGTCGGGCGAGGCCGCCTCGTGCACGGCGTGCTTGAGCGCGAGCATGCGACGGGCTGGCGTGAAGCACGCGATCGCCTCGAACGAGAGCTCTTGCAGGGGCTCGGCCACGCGGTCATCGAGATCGCTTACGGCCCAGAGCGCGGCTTCGTACGCGATCAGATCCGCCGTGAACGCGGGCACGTTCGGCGCGCCTACGCATCTCAGCTCCGCGACCGCGCTCGTCGCGAACTCGTCGACGATGCCGTGAAACGGGCGACTGCGCGGCGGTGAGTGCTCGAGGTGGCGCTCGAACAGCGCTTCGAACGCCTCGCCGAGCGCCGCGTGGCTGCGCCGCAGCGCGACCTTCAGCTCACGGCGCAGGCGGTTGCGGATCATCTCGCGGTACAGCGCCCAGATCCGCGGATCGCCGAGCGCTTGCAGCTCACTCGCGCTGGGCGCGGGGCCCAAGCACGCGAGCGTCGCTCTGCGCTCGAGATCGAGCAGCGTCATGCCGCACCCGCGTGCTTGGCGGCTTGCGCGGGCGAAGGCGCACACGCGCGCTGGTAGATCGCATCGAGGCGCGCGATCTCGGCAACGATCTCGTCGAAGTCCGGGAAGTCCTGATCGCGCTCGAGCAGCACAGGCACCGGACCGATGCGGCGCAACGCGTAGTCGAGCAGGTCGTAGACCTCTTCACGCAACGCTGCGCCGTGCGTATCGATGAACAGCTTGTCGGGCCGCACCAAGTGGCCTGCGACGTGGATCTGCACGACGCGCTCCGCCGGAATCGCATCGAGGTACGCGCGCGGATCAAAGCCGTGGTTCTGGCTGTTGACGAAGACGTTGTTCACGTCGAGCAACAGCTTGCAGTCGGCGCGCTCCAGGATCTCGAGCAAGAGCTGCTGCTCCGTCATCTCGGAGCTGCCGAGCGTCGCGTAGTAGCTGATGTTCTCGATCGCGATCGGAAGCTCGAGCTTCTCGCGTGCCTCTCGAATGCGCTGCACCGCGGTCGCCACCGCTTCACGCGTGTAAGGCAACGGCAAGAGATCGTGGACCATCACACCGCCGCTGCCCGAAAAGCACAGGTGCTCGCTGTGAAACGGCACGCCGACCTCGTGCAAGAACGCGCGCAGCGGACGCATGTACGCATCCTCTGCCGGCTCGGCCGCACCAAAGCCCAACGTCAGCCCGTGCGTGATCAACGGAAAGCGATCGCGCGCGCGCTCCAGCACGTGCCGAAAGCGCCCGCCCCGCTGCACGTAGTTCTCGGGATGGATCTCGAGCCAGCGCAGCCCAGGCACATCGCGGCTCAGCGTGGCTTCCGCCATCGCATACCGCAGCCCAAGTCCGATGCCCTCAATCATACGCATAGCTAATCACAGCGCTGTCGCGCCGGAGCTCCCCTTCGGGTCGCCGATCGCTTGCAGCGTGCACCCGAACAAGCTCATGGCACGCAGCCAGCGATTCGCTCGCGAATCGCGTGGATATAGAAACAACAAAGAACAACGCGCCGCGCCTTCCTTTCGGAGGACGCGACGCGTTGATTGAAAGCTGGTGCCAACCGGTGCGGTTAGCGACCTGCAGCTCAGCTGCAGGAGCCTTCGCCGCAGGAGCCTTCGCCGCCCGCTGCCGGTGCAGCTGCGCCGTCAGCCGGTGCAGCTGCGCCGTCAGCCGGTGCAGCGTCTTCGCTCGCCGGGACTTCGTCGCCGGTCGTCGCTTCCACTGCGCCCTCTTCGGCCGCCGGCGCTTCATCGCCGCAACCCATCGCCGAAAGACCAGCAGCCGCCGCAAGGATGAGCAGCTTGTTCTTGAGTCCCGTGTTCATAGTGTCTTTCCTCCAGATGAACCTGATGCGCTCAAAACAACTTCGCCGAGCGTGAAACACGGCGCCATGAACCACGGCTTAGAAGTTGTTGTTCGGCACGAACGAGCTCTGGATGCGTGTGCCGTCCACAGCGGAGAGCCATCCACAGTAGCGCGGACTCTGCCACAGTCTTTTTGCGAATGGGAGATGTTCTTTCGCCGAGTGTTTACGCTCCCTCCGCATTCGGGGAGCCTGTGTAAGGCTGCTACCAAATCGATCTTTCCAGGGTAGCCGTTTAGAGTGCGAAATCTCGAAGCATGAGCGCAGCATCCATGGCGCCCAATCGCCTCCTGATCGGGAGCGTCGTCGCGCTGACCATTGCGGGTACTGCGGGCTCGGCGTTCGCGCCGGCGCTGCTCACTTATTCGCCGCTACTACTCGTAGCGCTCTCGCCGCTGCCTCGGCATCTGGTGCTCGTCGCGCCGATCACGAGCTTCGCGCCGTTCGTGTTGGTCGCGCTCGCGCGCGGCCTGATCAGCGCTGCGGTCGCGTACTGGGTGGGCGTGAGCTACGGCAAGTCCGGTTTGCAGTGGATCGAGCCGCGCTATCCGCGCCTGCGCAAATGGGTGCGCTGGCTCGAGCGCACGTTCGATCGAGTCGGGCCGGTCGTCGTGCTCGTCTCGCCGACCTCTCCGGTATGCGCGCTCGCCGGCATGATCCGCATGCCCGCTTGGCAGTTCTTGCCGGCGGCATTGCTCGGCAAGGCGGCTTGGGCGATCGGCGCGTACTGGCTCGGCGACTTCCTGAGCGAGTGGACGACGCCGATCCTGCACTGGGTGCGCGAGAACGTGGTGAGCGCGACGATCGCCTGCGTCGCCGTGTTCGGCGGCTATCAGGTGATCCGGCGCTTGCGGCGTAAGCGCCGGGTCGATGCGGCGATCGACTCGTTGCCGAAGCTTTGATCATGACCCACGCGCGCATTCGCACGATCGCTTGCCTCGGCTGCGCGTTGCTCGCGAGCGCGTGCGGCTCGGTGCG
>JAYUYY010000703.1:0-4050 GCA_043752225.1 Sandaracinaceae bacterium
CCCATCTCCATCGCCACTTGCGAGTAGTCGGAGAGCGAGGCCATGTGCACCGGGATGTGGCGTGTGATCGGGTTGTGCTTGAGCACGTCGAGCACCGAGAGGCCAGAGCGGTCGGGCAGCCCGACGTCGAGCACGATCGCGCTCGGGCGATAGCGCTCGGCCATCGCGAGACCTTCGTCACCGCTCGACGCCATCAAGACTGCGAAGTCGCGCTCGCGTGCAAGGTCGCATAAGACCTGTGCGAACCTGGGATCGTCTTCCACGATCAAGATCGTGCGCGAGCCGGTAAGCCGTTCGCGGTCATCGACGGCCGCGGATGCATGCGTGGCGACGCGAGCGCTGGTCGGCGCGCTCGCCATTGGAATGGGCGAGGGGTGCGTTGCCGACTCCGCGACCGGAGCGAGCAAGCTCACCGGCTCTCCCAGCGCGTAGCGTTCCGGCAAGAGCAGCGTGAACGTGCTGCCACAGCCCGGCGCGCTCTCGACGATCAGCTCGCCGCCGAGCAGCCGCGCGAGATCGCGCGAGATCGAGAGGCCGAGACCCGTACCGCCGTACTTGCGATTCGTCGTGCCGTCCGCCTGACGAAACGCCTCGAAGATGACTTGGTGCTGCTCGGCCACGATTCCGTTACCGGTGTCTTTGACCGCGAAGAACATTCGACCGCTGGGCGCACGCCCGACCAGTAGCGACACGCCGCCTTGCTCGGTGAACTTGAGCGCGTTCGCGAGCAAGTTCTTGAGGATCTGTTGGAGCCGCGTGGGATCCGAGTGGATCATCGTCGGCGAATCGGCTTCGACCTGCGCGGTGAGCTCGAGGTGCTTGTCGCGGGCGACCGGGCTGAACGTGTCCGTGAGCTCACCAAGCAGCCGCGCGATCGGGATGTCGTCGGCGCGAACATCGAGCTTGCCGGCCTCGATCCGCGAGAGATCGAGGATGTCGCTGATCAACGTGAGCAGGTCGTTGCCTGCTGAGTAGATGGTCTGCGCGAACTTCACCTGCTCCGGATGCAGATTGCCGTCGCGGTTGTCGGCGAGCAGCTTGGCCAAGATCAGCGAGCTATTCAGCGGCGTGCGCAGCTCGTGCGACATGTTGGCGAGGAACTCGGACTTGTACTCGTTCGCGCGTTGCACCTCGCGTTGGGTGCGGATGAGCTCGTCGCGCTCGCGCTCGAGATCCTTATTGGTGTGCTCGAGCTGCGTCTGCTGGCGCTCGAGGCGATCCTGGGATCCGTGGAGCGTGCGGCCCTGTTCTTCGAGCTCCTCGTTCTGAACGCGCAGCTCTTCTTCTTGAGCTTGAAGCTGCTCGCTGAGGCGATGGCTCTCTTCGAGCAGATCGATCTGGCGGGCTTTGTACTTCGAAGAGTGGAATGCAACGCCGATGGCGTCTGCGATCAGGTTGAGCATCTCGCTCACGGCGAGCGGCGGTGGCTGAAAAAAGCCGAGCTCGATCACGCCGCTGACTTCACCCAACGCGCGCATCGGCGCGACGATGATCGAGCTCGGCTTTGCCGCACCGGTTCCGGACCGGATCATCGCGTAGCCTTCTGGAACGTCGTGCAAGATGATCAAGCGGTTGTTGGCGGCAGCTTCTCCCACCAAGCCTTCGTTCGGCTTGATGACACCGCTGTCCGCCTCGAGCGTGCCGCTCCATGCATAGGTCGCGGTGCGAACGAAGGATCCGGTTTCGTCGCCGACGTAGACCGCGCCGACTTGCGCGTCGAAATACTCGGTTAGAAACCCTAAGATCTTGCGGCCCAAGCCCTCGACCGTCTGCTCACCCTGCATGCGAGCGGCGAGCGTGTGCTGACCCGATTTCAACCAGTCGAGCTCCGTAGCCTTGAGCTTCGCCTCCATCAATTGGCGCCCGACGATCGCGACCGCGCACAGGCTGATCGCACCCAAGGTGCGATCGAGACCCGCGATGAACAGCTCTGAAGCCGCAGCGGCCGGCGTGAAGTAGTAGCCGGCTGCGAGGAAGAAGCTGGCCGCGAGCGCCACCACGAGTGGCGCAATCGGGCGTGTCACATAGAAGGCGAGCAGCAGGGGCGCGAAGTACAGAAGCCACGCCGCGGTCCCCGCATTCGTCGCGAGGTCGATGATGAAGACCCCGGCGGCTAGCGCCACGATCAGGAGGTGGGCGATCGCGTTGTCGTAGTTTCTGCGTTTCAAGGAGGACCTCGCTTCATCGGAATCTCGGTGCTGTCTAAGGCAGGAGATCCCGCATTGAAGCGCGGTAGCCCGACGGAAAAGCACGTGCCTGTGGCGGCGTTCGACTCGACTTCAATCGTGCCGCCGTGTGCGGCGACGATCTGCTGCGCGATGTAGAGGCCAAGCCCCAGACCGCTCGGACCGCCGCGTTCAGTGCCGCGCTTGCGAGCCTCGCGGAACGGCTCGAACAAGAGCGCGATCAAATCCGACGGGATCGCACCTTGGTTGGTCACCTTTAAGCGGACAGCCTCGGGCTGGGTGCCGTCGAGCCGAACCCTCACCAGCGCTTCGGGCGAACCGTGCCGGCACGCATTGGCGATCAGACTCGAGAGCAGCTGACCGAAACGGTCGCGATCCCAATCGCCGACTGCATCGCCGACGAGCTCGAGGTCGACATAACAGCGCGTGACCGGATCCAGCTCATCGACGATCACACGCGCGACCTCTGCTAAGTCGACTCGCGCGCGGTCGATGGAAAGGCCGGTGCCCAGGTGAATGCGGGTGAAATCGAGGAGCTGGGAGATCATCCGCTCCATTCGATCGGCGCTGAGCAGGATGCGGCTCACAGGCGCGGAGATCTTCTCGGAGTCGGCGCGAAGCTCGAGCAAGCTCGCGGCCGTCATGATTGCGCTCAGCGGATTTTGCAGGTCGTGCCCGAGGACGCCGATTAACGCGTCGTACGCGCTCGGCGGACGCCGCGTCATGGCTTGGTCCGCGGTGGAGCTTCGGTGACGCCGGTGCTCACGCCGAGAAATCTCAGCAGCTCCGCGATGTCGCAGGGCTTCACGACGAACGCGTCGCAACCCGCGCGGCGCGCTGCGTTGCGATCGTGGTCCCCGGTGAGACCCGTCAACGCGACGATCCGACATGCTTTTCCGAACCGCGCACGGACGGTCGCAGCCACCTCATACCCACTCATGTCCGGCAGCGTCACATCCAGGAACATGACATTGGCTTGCTGCTGCTCCATCAGCTCGAGCGCGGTCCGTCCGCGATCGGCCGTGCGCACCCGATGTCCGCGCGCTGCGATGATCTCCGAGATCACGGCCGCGTTATCGAGATCGTCATCGACGACCAAAACACTCAGGCCGTTACCATTCGCAGGTTGCGGGGTCGCGTTGCGTGGAAGCTCGCTCATCTCAGCGCTCCTCGTCCGGCGCTGCGCCGTGGCCCGAGGAAACCGACAGCTGAAGGTTCTCCATCGCCTTTGCGAGCTGCGAGAGCCTTAGCGGTTTGCGCAGCACGACAGCCCCACTGACGTGCGCGCTCGAAGCCGCCGTCACCACGATCACCGGGATCGAAGCGATGCGCGGATCGTTCGCTTGCCGCTCTCGGAACTGCCATCCATCGAGGTGAGGCATCCCGAGGTCGAGAATGATCAAGCTCGGCTGCGGCGAGGTCGAAGCGAGCAGCGTCAACGCCTCCGCACCATTGGAAGCCAGCAGCGCGACGTGACCGCTGTCCGTAAGGAAGTCGCTCACTGTCTCGCGCACCAGCGGTTCATCATCGACCACGAGCACGACTCGTCCCGCAGACCCACGCGATCGTTGCCCGACCTGTGGCCCAGCGGTCGAAGCCGATCGCGCCGACTCGTCAGCCCCCCGATCGCGCACCCACGCATCCACCTCGGAAAGCTTCAGCTTCCAAAGCTTCCCAATCTTCCGCCCCGGCAACCCCCGCCCCTCGATCCACCGATAGATCGAGTCCTTCCTCACCCCGAGATGCGAAGCCACATCCTCCACCGACACCCAAGGCTCCGCCCCGGTAACCGCTCTCAAAAGCAAAGCTGAAGCATCGGTCCG
The DNA here is from genome assembly GCA_043752225.1 of Sandaracinaceae bacterium. GTDB lineage: Bacteria > Myxococcota_A > Polyangia > Polyangiales > JAFGIB01 > JAYUYY01. The sequence continues at coordinate 4,010 of JAYUYY010000703.1, forward strand.
CATCGGCCCCCACCCGTACTACCCACCCCCTCCCCCTGCAA
>JAYUYY010000704.1:0-4047 GCA_043752225.1 Sandaracinaceae bacterium
CGCCAGCGAATCCGGCACCGACGACGAGGTAATCAAACATGTTCGCGCTCTTCGTAGGATTGGATTTGGAGCGGTTGGGTCTCGGTGCTTGCTCGTCGCACGATCAGATCGTTCATCTTTCGCCACGTTCGATCCCACGACGTCGCTGCGACGATCGCGTCGGCCGCGATCTGCTCAGCTCGATCGTCTCGTGAGCGAAGCGCTTTCTCGATCGCGCGAACGAAGGTGTCGTGATCCGCGATCGCGACGACGCCTGCTTCGCCGTACGGGCGAACGACGTCGTGGATCGCGCTCGACACGATTGGCTTGCCTGCAGCCATGTATTCGAGCGTCTTGGTCGGCGAGATGAAGCGCGTCGAGGCGTTGAGCGCGAACGGGATCAGCGCGACGTTCCAGCCAGCGAGATAGCTCGGGAGCTCGTCATAGCTTTTTTGACCTAGCCAATGAATGTTCGGGCGCTGCGGCAGCGACGACGGATCGATCTTGACGACCGGTCCGAGCAGCACAAGCTGCCAATCCGGGCGTTCGTCGGCGATCATCGCGAGCAGCGTGAGGTCGAGGCGCTCGTCGATCACTCCGAAGAAGCCGAGAAGCGGCGGTGGGATCGAGGCCTGATCGGCCGGCTCGCTCGTCGCGCTGCGAGCTTTTGCAAAGTGCTCGGCGTCGACGCTGCTCGGGAACGCATGGACCGAGGGGTGAAGATCGCGCTTGGCCTCGTACAGGCTCTGGCCGCCGGTGAACACGAGGTCCGCGCGATCCAAGAGCTCGCTCTCGAGCGCGCGAAGCTCGGCGGGTGCGTTCAGGAACGCGGAGAGCTCATCCATGCAGTCGTACACGACGACCGAGCCGTCGAGGTGGCGGGCGTACTGCAGCGCCATCGGCGTGTAGAACCACAACACGCGCGGATCGATCCGCTGCGTTTCGATGAAGTCGTCGAGCAACTTGCGCTGCAGCTCGAGCACGCGCTCATCCGACGTCCCGTGAGGAACGTGCGGCGTGCAGATCAGGAGCTGATGCTGCTCGATGCGGGTCTCGAGCCAGGCGTGGCTCGAGTCCTCATCGAAGAGCGGCTCTTCGAAGAAGATGGTCCGGTGAAGTCGCGCGAAGCGACTCATCAAGTGCTGAGGCCGTTGAAAAACAAATCCCCAACGCAGGTGAGAGAAACAAATAAGGTCCATTGCGAGCGACACGTATTGCACTCTGCGTACCAACTTCGTTGCGGGGTCCGTTCGCTATGTACTCGGCTTCGCTGCGAAATTCGGTGAGGCAATGAAGGACACCGAGGCAAATGGCAGCGCCGCTATGGGTCGCGCGAGCTGACATACGCGCGAAATGCAGCGTCGAGCTTTTCGGAACGGGCATTGCAAACCAACGCATCGGACGCAGCAAACGATGCACGGCGAGCGAGATGGCGAGCGCACCCGCAGATAGGTCATTCGACGAAGAGCGAGCCAAGCGTGTGATCGCGGATCGGTACGCGCGTTCACGCGCGCTCTATGCGCGGGCGCAGCGCGTGATCCCCGGCGGCATTCATCTATCGGGTCGACCGCTCGTCGATCCCGAGACGACGCCGATGTACTTCGAGTCGGGGCGCGGCTGTCGCCTCCGCGATGTCGACGGAAATCAGTACATCGACTACCTGATGGCGTTCGGGGCGAACCTGCTCGGCTACGCGCATCCCGATGTCGAGCGCGCAGCGTTCGAGCAGGCCACGCGCGGGCGTCTCCTCTCGATGAACCATCCGTTGCACATCGAGCTGATCGAGACGTTGGTCGCTCGCTTTCCGGGCGCTGAGATGGGCACGTTCTTTCGGACGGGGTCGGAGGCGACCACGGCCGCGCTGCGCGTCGCGCGCCGTCACACCCAGCGTCGCCGCGTGGCACGCAGCGGCTACCACGGCTGGCACGATTGGTGTTTGCCGCTCGAAGACTTCGTTCCGGTGGGGCTTGGCGATCAAGTGCCGGAGTTCCGCGCCGATGATCCCGCGACGCTGCAAGCGCTGTTCGACGCGGCGCCGAACACGATCGCGGCGGTAATCGTCGCGCCCGAGATGGTGGTGCCGTTCGATGCGGCGGTGTTTCACGAGCTGCTGCGCATCACGCACCAAAACGGCGCGGTGTTCATCATGGATGAGGTCAAGACTGGGCTGCGCATCGCACCGGGATCGATCTCCGCGCGCGCCGGCATCGTTCCGGACCTACTCGCGGTCAGCAAAGCGCTCGGCAATGGCTTCGCGATCGCTGCGCTCGTGGGCACACGCGAGGTGATGAGCTCGGCCGACGGCATGCACTACTCGGCGACGTTTCACGGGGACACCGCGTGCATGGCGGCCGCGCTCGAAACGTTGCGACTGATCGACTCGCTCGACGTTCAAAACCACGTCGAGCAGCTCGGCAGTCATCTGATCGACGGTCTCAACGCGATTGCGAAAGAGCTCGGAGCGCCTGCGCTCGCGTACGGCGAGCCGCTACCCGCCATGCCGTTCATGCGCTTCACGCACGAGGATCCCGAGCTCAATGCTCGAGTCACGCGCGCGTTCTTTCGCGAGATGCTCGCCGCAGGGGTGCTGCTGCACCCCCGGCATATGTGGTTCATCAGCGCGGCTCACACGCGCGACGACATCGCGCAAACGCTGCAAGCCGCCCGCTCCGCATTCCGCGTCGTCAACGCGCAGCTGCGCCGAGTTTAATTAGCATCGATGCGGAAGAGACCGCCGGTGCCGGTGGTGACGTAGAGCTCGCCGTCGGCGTCTTCGCCGAACGAGGTGATCGAGCTCGGCGGCCGGATCATCGGATCGCGCACCGTCAGGTCGAGCGGCTCGGCGTCGCATTGGCCTTCGCCGTCCCAGACAAATGCGCGGACCTTTCGACCGGCGCCGTGATCCGCGTACAGGTACCAGCCGCGCAGCGAGGGAATCGCCGAGCCGCGATACACGTAGCCGCCGATCACGCAGTTATCGACGCCCATCACCTGAGGGTAGTCGTCGGCCGGCAGCGCCAGCCCAGCCATGGCGCACGAGCCGCCGCCGAAGCAGATGTTGCCTTCCATCACGGGCCAGCCCCAGTTGATGTTTCCGGTACCTGGAGGCGCGACATCGATTTCTTCGCGCGCGCCTTGGCCGACGTCGCCGATGTAGAGATCGCCGGTCTCCCGATCGAAGCTGAAGCGCCACGGGTTGCGCAGACCGTAATCCCAGATGTGCGGATAGCCTGCGCCCGCGAGGTTACCGGGCGCGGGCGTCGCGACATCATCGACGTCGACGCGCAGCATCTTGCCAAGCGGCGTAGCGAGGCTTTGGCCGTTGCCGCCCGCTGCGTGGCCGGCACCGGTGTCGTTTCTGTTCCCGCCGTCGCCGGAGCCGATGTACAGGCAATCGTCGGGACCGAACGCGAGCATGCCGCCGTTGTGATTGGGTTGCGGATCGGGGAACTGGATCAGCACCTGCTCGGTGGTCTCGTCCGCGTCATCCGGATCGGAAGCGGAGACCTCGAACGACGAGACGATCGTCTGCTGGACGCTGCTCAGGTCGCTCGCTTCGGGATCGGCCGTGTAGTTCACGAAGATGCGCGGGTCTTCCGGGTAGTCGGGATGGAAGGTGAGCCCGAGCAAGCCGTACTCAGCGCCGCCGTCGGTGTTCGCGGGCGCGAGGATGCGATCGGTGAGGTCGAGGAACGTCCCGATCGGAGCGCCGGTGGCGCGCTCGATGACCTGGATTCGGCCGCCACGCTCGACCACGAAGAGCCGCGCGTCATCGCCCGGCGCATGGGTGACGAAGATCGGAACGCTGAAGTTGTTGCGCAGCATCGTGAGCCTGAGCGTGACGGGATCCGACGCGGGGCACGCGTTGCCGAAGTCGGTCGCCGGCGTGAGCGCGCGGCAGGTCGAGCCGGTCGGATCGGGCATGCCGGAGTCCTGACCGCTGTCCTGCGTGCCGCCGCTGCCGCTGCCGCTGCCGCCGCCGCCGGGCGTCCTTTCACATCGATTTTCTTGGGATGATTCTTTTCGGGTTTCGGTGGTTTCGGTGGTGGCCATACCAGTGGTACCGTA
>JAYUYY010000705.1:0-10014 GCA_043752225.1 Sandaracinaceae bacterium
TTTTCCGAGGACGTAAGCCGCTCTCGCGCCAAAGCGGGCGCGAATGGATCAGCCGGGGATTTTGCCCAGGAGCATGATCGCGATGACGAGCGCGTAAATTGCGAGCGACTCGATCAGCGCGAGCACGAGGATCATCGGCGTGAACAGCTTGTCCGATGCGTTGGGGTTGCGGGCGATACCTTCGAGCGCCGCGACGCCCGCAAGGCCTTGGCCCATGCCACAGCCCGCGGCGGCAATGCCGATCGCGAGGCCAGCGGCGAGCGCTGCGTACTTGCCGACATCTTGCTCATTCGAAGCCGCCGCATCCTGGGCGAACGCGGTCGAAGCCACGATGAGGGTCGTCATGAAAGTCGAAACTTGAAGCCACATCTTCTTCATTTGGAGTCTCCTCAGCCCCGGCGGGGGTCATCTCAATCGGGCTCCCGCCCGATAAACAAAAACAAATCTCAGTGTTCGGCGTGCTCGATCGCCATCGCGATGTACACGGTCGAAAGCAGGCAGAACACCAGCGTCTGCACCAACACCACGATCGTGCCGAGCAAGTACATCGGCAGCGGGATCGGGATGAACCAAAGGCTGGCGGGCAAGAGGCCCAAGAAGATGGTCAGCACCATGTGATCGGCGGTCATGTTCGCCATCAAACGGATGCCGAGCGAAATCGGCCGCGCGATGTGGCTGATGCACTCGATGAAGAACATCAAGATGTTCAGCGGCAAGCCCAGCGGACCGAGCCACGGACCGAACAGGTGCGCCACGTGCGCGGTGCCGTTCTCTTTGAGGCCGTAGATGTGGGTCGCAGCGAAGATGATGATGCCGGCGCCGAGCGTGGTGTTGAAGTTGTCGGTCGGCGGCAAGAAGCCGGGGATGAGACCGAGCACGTTCGAGAACAAGATGAAGAAGGCGCAGGTGCCGATCAGCGGCAGGAAGTACCGCGCGGCCTTCTTGCCCATGATGTCGCTCATCATCCCGTAGGCGACGCCGACGATGATCTCGACGAAGTTGCGGATCGTGAGCTTGCTCGCCGGCAAGATGTCTTTGCCCGCGTTGTGGATCGACGTGTCGGTGATCACCGCGACGACCGCGATCAAGAACAGCACGAAGAGCGCAGCGTAGATGTGCTGCACGCCCGGCTGCTGATGCGCGTACCAGGTGAGGCCGTCCTCGCGAAACGGCTTACCGAGCAAGCCGGCGAGATGCAGGAGGCGCTCATGAAAAGGCAGCAGGCTGAACCAGGACTCACCGTGTGGCATGTCAGCTCTTGATTTCTTCCGCCGGCGGAGCCGCCAGTAAGGAGTGATAGAGGCCGGCCGCGAGCACGCCTACGACGAGCGTGCTGACGCCGATCGTGAACGGGATCAGCTCGACTGCGCCGCTGCGCAGCAGCAAGAACAGGCCCGCGATCAGCGCGCCCATCTTCAAGAACAAGAGCGCGGCCGCTCCGAGCTGGCTCTTCTGTCCGCCCGAGAGCATCCGGCCGACGATGAAGCGCAGCACGTACCAGTTCGCGAGACCGACACACACACCGACCGCCGCGCTACGCGCCGCGAGCAAGCCCATCGCGCCGTAGACAGCCAGCACCACGACGAGCCCGAGGGCCATCACGTAGTAGCTGAAGCGATCTGAAACGGTCTTGCTCATGGGTTCTTGGATTCGTCTTCGGGCGTCTCGGGTTCTGTGCTGGCTGGCGACTCGGGCGGGCTCTTCAACTGGCTCTGCTTCTTCGCGGTCTCGTAGAGGCTCTTGAAGCCTGCGGCGACACCGAGCACCAGGCCTACGATCGACAGCCAGGGTTCTGTCCCGAGCTTGCCGTCGAGCCACTGACCACCGAGCAATCCGATGACCGTGGACAGCGCCAGCTCGATGCCGAGAGCGCCGACGCGCGCGTACGTTTTGAGCTGCTTGCTGCGTTCGGAGTTGGCCACCGTAACCAGCTAGCCTCCCGGCCGAATGCGCGGCGCCCGTCTAACACGCACCCCATGTAGGGTCAAGCGTTGGGGGCCGCTAGGGTTTCCTCAAACGCGCCAATTTGGCCGCTTTTCGCCAGCTCAGGCGCCGGCACTCGGTTCAGCTGCCGCTTCAGCAAAGGCCATCCGCAACGCACCGGCCGTTCGTTCGAGCACGTTCCAGTCGTGGGCAGCCGAGACGAAGCCCGCCTCATATTGAGAGGGCGGCCAATACACGCCGTGTTTGAGCGCTGCCTTATGAAAGCGCCCGAAGGCTGCGGTGTCGGAGCGCGCCGCGCCCGACCAGTCGGTCACGGCATCGGCTTGGAAGAACGGCGTGAGCATCGAGCCCACGCGCTGCACGCGCAGCGGGACCGACGCGGCCTTGGCGGCCTCGACGAAGATCAGCTCGAGCTCGGCCGAGGCGCGCTCGAGCTTCTCGTAGAACTCCGGCGCGCCCAGCAGCTCGAGCGTCGCAAGACCCGCTGCAGTCGCGAGCGGGTTCCCGCTCAGCGTGCCGGCTTGATAGATCGGACCGAGCGGCGCGATGCGCTCCATGATCTCGCGGCGGCCGCCATATACGCCGACCGGCAGGCCGCCTCCGACGATCTTGCCCAGCGTCGTGAGGTCGGGGGTGATGCCGTAGAGCGCCTGCGCACCGCCGCGCGCGACGCGGAAGCCGGTCATCACCTCGTCGAACACGAGCAGCGCGCCGGCCTGCTTGGTCAGCGCGCGGAGCTCTTCGAGGAAGCCCTTTGCGGGCGGCACGCAGCCCATGTTCCCAACCACGGGCTCGAGGATCAGCGCGGCGATCTCGGAGCCGCGCGCATCGAACAACGCGCGCGCCGCCGCCACGTCATTAAAGGGCAGCACGAGCGTGGTGCCGGCGATCGCGGCCGGAACGCCGGCGCTGTCGGGTGCGCCGAAGGTCGCTAGGCCACTGCCGGCCTTCACCAAGAGATAGTCGGCGCCGCCGTGGTAGCAGCCCTCGAATTTCACCACGAGATCGCGACCGGTGAAGCCGCGCGCGGCGCGCAGCGCGCCCATCACGGCTTCGGTGCCGCTCGAGGTCATGCGCAACATCTCGATCGACGGAATGATCGCGCGCACGGCTTCGGCGAGCGCGATCTCGGCTTCGGTCGGCGCGCCGTAGCTCATGCCGCGCGCGGCTTGGCGCTGGACGGCTTCGACCACCGCCGGGTGCGAGTGCCCGAGGATCATCGGACCCCACGAGCCGACGTAATCGATGTACGCGCGACCGTCGGCGCCGATCAGCTCGGCGCCACGCGCTTCGCGGATGAACACCGGCTCGCCTCCCACCGCGCGAAAGGCGCGCACCGGCGAGTTAACTCCTCCCGGCAAGACACCGCGCGCGCGCGCAAACAGACCTTTCGAAACCGCGTCGCTCATGAAGCGCGAGCCTCTACCATTCGCGCGAAATACGTAAGGTCTCCGGCGTGTTGCCACCCCCACAAGCCCGTGTTACCGGCCGCCCATAGCTGAGCGGCGTTGGCGATCAACGGGCCGGTCCAGTGGAACGTCTTAGCCTGCGAGGAACGCATGTACAGCGACGTGAGAGCCATAACCGAGCTGGTCGAGCGCGAGAGCCAGTTCGTCGATTCGATCGTCAACGAAGTCGGCCGTGTGGTCGTCGGTCAAGAGGCGATGGTGGAGCGCTTGCTCATCGGTCTACTGACCGGTGGCCACGTGCTGCTCGAAGGCGTACCGGGCCTCGCCAAGACGCTTACGGTCAAGACGCTGTGCGACACGGTCTCGGCGAAGTTCCAGCGCATCCAGTTCACGCCGGACCTGTTGCCCGCGGATCTCGTCGGCACCGTGATCTACAACCAGCAGAGCGGTCAGTTCAGCGCCAAGCGCGGTCCGATTTTCGCGAACCTGGTGCTCGCGGATGAGATCAACCGCGCACCCGCCAAGGTGCAGAGCGCGTTGCTCGAGGCGATGCAGGAGCTGCAGGTCACGATCGGCGACGAGACCTTCCCGCTCGAGCGCCCGTTCATGGTGATGGCGACGCAGAACCCGCTCGAGCAAGAGGGCACGTATCCGCTGCCCGAAGCGCAGATCGATCGCTTCATGCTGCACGTGCGCGTCGGTTATCCGACCCGCGACGAAGAGCGCAAGGTGATGGAGCGCATGAGCAACCAGCTGCTCAAAGAAGGCACCGGCGCGCACGAAGACGCGCTCGCGCTGCGCGCCAAGCGCGTGGTGACGACGGCCGAGATCTTGAACGCGCGGCGCGTGATCAGCCAGGTCTACGTCGACGAGAAGATCAAGGACTACATCATCGACGTCGTGCTCGCTACGCGCGATCCCAAGCGCGCGGGCTTGAACGATCTCGCCGACATGATCGCGCACGGTGGCTCACCACGCGCATCGATCGCGCTGAACATCGCGGCGCGCGCGCACGCGTTCCTGCGCCACCGCGGCTTCGTCACGCCGGAGGACGTCAAAGCGATCGGCCCCGACGTGCTGCGCCACCGCGTGATCCGCACCTACGAAGCCGAGGCCGAGGAGATCTCCAGCGATCAAATCGTGCGCCGCGTCTTCGAAGCCGTCGAAGTCCCTTGAGAGAGATCCACCGTGATCCCGAAAGAGATCGTTAAGAAGCTGCGCAAGATCGAGATCCACACGGCTCGGCTCGCGAACGATCAGCTCGCGGGCAGCTACCACTCGGTCTTCAAAGGTCGCGGCATGGCGTTCAGCGAAGTCCGGCAATACCAGCCCGGCGACGACGTTCGCTTCATCGATTGGAACGTCAGCGCGCGCATGAATGACACCTATGTCAAGGTGTTCACCGAAGAGCGCGAGATGACGGTGATGCTGCTGGTCGATCTCTCGAGCAGCGAGCAGTTCGGCGCGGTGGGCCGGCCGAAGATCGAGACCGTCGCCGAGGTCGCGGCGTTGCTCGCGTTCAGCGCGATCAAGAACAACGATCGCGTCGGCCTCATCCTGTTTACCGATCGCGTCGAGCGCTTCGTGCCGCCGAAAAAAGGCAAAGGCCACGTGATGCGGCTGGTGACCGAGATCTTGAACGCCAAGCCCGAAGGCAAAGGCACCGACCTGCGCGGCGCGCTCGACTTGCTCGGCCACGCGGTAAAGCGGCGCGCGGTGGTGTTCCTGCTCAGCGACTTCATCGCGGGTGGTTACGAGCGGCCGATGCGGTTGGTTGCAGCGCGCCATGACTTGATCCCGATCGAGGTCGCCGATCAGCGCGAAGAAGAGTTGCCGGATCTCGGGCTCGTGCTGTGCGAAGACCTCGAGACCGGTGAGCTGTTCGAGATCGATTCCAGCAGCCCCGCGGCGCGCGATGCGTTCGGCGTGCGCGTCGCCAAGGACCGCGCGGCGCGCGACCAGCTGTTCGCGCGGCTCAAGCTCGACCACCTGCGCATCCGCACCGACCGCTCGTACGTCAAGCCGATCGCCGACTTGTTCAAGCTGCGGCAGAAGCGCGCGAGGCACGGGTGATGGTTTCACGCGTGAACAGCGCGAACGGCCTGCGCGCCTTGACGCTTGCCTGTGCCCTGAGCGCGTTGTGGGTGTTGCCTGCGCACGCGCAAGACGCGGCCGTGCCGGATGCAGCGGACGCGGGCACAGAAGAACCGTTGCCGGTCGAGCATCAGCCGCGCGTGACCGCAGGGCTTGATGCCAAGGGCCCCGTCGCGCTCGGCGAAAAGATCCGGCTGGCGATCGAAGCCAGCGCGCTCGAAGGCGACGACGTCACCGTGCCCGAGCAGTCGTTTGCGCCGCTCGAGGTCGTGGGCAAGTCGGTGCGCGTTGTGCCCGCCAAGGATGGCCGGCAGAGCTTCGTGTTCGATCTCGACTTCATCGGCCTCACGCCCGGCGTGCACGAGCTGAAAGGCGTCGAGCTGTCGGTCGTGACGCGCCAAGGCCTGGTCGGCCGCGTGCGCACCAAGCCATTCAAGGTCGAGGTGCGCTCGCGGATCGCCAACGAGCCGAACGCCGCGATCAAAGAGCCGAGCAAGCCGGTCGTCGTAATGCAGGACGACTACACAATTCCCTACGTCGCAGGCGGGCTCGCGGTGGCCGCGCTGCTCGCGCTGATCAGCGTGCTCGCGTATCGCTTCTGGCAGCGCCGCGTGAAGCCGTTGCCGCCGCCGCCTCCGCCGCGCCCACCGTGGGAGATCGCAGTGGAGATGCTCGCCGAGCTGCGCCGCCGCAAGCACGAGATGCTCGAGGCGGGGCTTGCCGCGCAGTTCGTCGATCAAGTCAGCGATGTCGTGCGCCGATACCTCGGCGGGCGCTTTCGCTTCGACGGCCTCGAGTCGACCAGCGACGAGATGCTGGCGTTCTTGCGCCGCGCCAGCGTGCCCAATGAGCTGTACCAGGAAGTCGCGACGTTCCTGCGGCGTTGTGATCTCGTGAAGTTCGCGAAGCTCGAACCCGACGCCGAAGAAGCCGACTGGGTGTTGCGGAAGGCGCAAGAGATCGTGCAGCTCGGCGAGCCGCGGGTGACGCAGACGCCGGAGCTCGCGCCGCCCGCGCCGCCCACCTCATCCACGCCCGCGGCTCCCACGTCAGGAGTCGGCGAATGATGCGCCGCATTCCGCCTGCGCTGCGCGCGTGGATCTCCACGCTGGCGGTCTTGGCCTGCGTCGCGCCGCTCGTGATCTTCTTGATCACGGACGTGTACGAAGTGCCGCTGGTCAAGACCAGCTTCCGCTTCGAGCGGCCGCTCGCCGGTCTGCTCGCGCTGGCTGCGCTGCTGGTCGTGATCGCGCGCGGTCACTTGTGGAAGAAGCGCTCGCCGCGCTTGCTGGTCTCGCGCAGCGTCGAGCTGCGCGCGTCGAGCGGGACCTCGCGGATGTGGATCCACGCGCTCACGACCGGCATGCGCGCGATCGCGGTGCTGCTGATCGCCCTCGGCTTGATGGGACCGCAGAGCATCCACGCGCGCGACCGCACCGAGGTCGAAGGCATCGACTTGATGTTGGTGCTCGACCTCTCGCTCTCGATGCAGGCCGCGGATATTCGTCCGCGGCGCTTCGAAGCGACCAAGCAAGTGGTCGACGAGTTCATCCAGCGCAGGCCCAATGATCGGATCGGCGCGGTGGTGTTCGGGCGCGACGCGTACACGCTCTTGCCGCTCACCACCGATCACGAAGCGCTGCGCTCGATGGTCTCGGAGCTCGAGCTCGGCGCGATCGATGGGCACGGCACCGCGATCGGCAACGGCCTCGGCGTCGGGCTCAACCGCTTGCGCAAGTCGACCGCCAAGACGCGCGTGATGGTGCTCGCGACCGACGGCGACTCGAACAGCGGCAACATCTCGCCAGTGCAAGCCGCACAGTTCGCGCGCGCGCTCAACGTTAAGGTCTACACGATCATGATGGGCCAGAGCGGCGACGCACCGGTCGAAGCGGGCAAGGATCTCTTCGGCCGTCCGGTGTTCGACAAGGGCAACTTCCCGATCAACCCCGAGCTGCTCAAGAAGGTCGCGAGTGAGACCGGCGGCGAGGCATTTCAAGTCGCCGATCGCGACCAACTCGAGCGCAGCTTCCACGCCGTGCTCGATCGGCTGGAGAAGTCGGACATCGAAGACGCAGGTCGCGTCTACGGCGAGTTGCTCGCGGCATTCCTCGGCCCCGCGCTCGGCTTGCTCATGCTCGAGCTGCTGCTCGGCACCTTCGTGCTGCGTAGGTGGCCATGACTTGGCATAGCCCCGACATGCTGTGGCTGTTGCTCGCGCTACCGGTGTGCATCGGCTTGCTGGTGCTGAGCGCAACACTGCGCAAGCGCGCGCGGGCACGCCTGGGCGATCACGCCGAGCGCATGATCACGGGGCGCTCAGCCGGTCTGCGCACCGCGCGCGCGGTCTTGCTGATCCTGGGCATCGGGCTTGCGATCATCGCGCTCAGCCGCCCGCAATACGGCACGCGCACCAAGCTCTTGCGTAAGCGCGGCGTTGACATCGTAATCGCGCTCGACTTCTCGAAGAGCATGCTTGCGCAGGACATCCGGCCGAGCCGGATCGATCGCGCGAAGGCCGAGCTGTCGCGCTTCATCGCCGAGCTCGGCGGCGATCGCATCGGCGTGGTCGCGTTCGCGGGCGACACGATGGAGTTCCCGATGACGGTGGACTACTCGGCCGCGGTGCTGTTCTTTCGCGAGCTCTCGCCGCAGGACATGCCGGTCGGCGGCACCGCGATCGGCCGCGCGCTGACCGCGAGCAAGCGCTTGCTCGAGCGCAGCAACCGCAAAGAGAGCGACCTGCCGCCCGATCAACGCCGCGCCAAGGTCGTCGTGCTGATGACGGACGGCGAGGATCACGAGGGCGACCCAGTCGCCGCCGCCGAACAGCTGATACAGATTGGCGCCAAGGTGTTCGTGATCGCGCTCGGCTCGAAGAGCGGCGAGCCGATCCCGACGTACGCCGAGGACGGCACTTGGACCGGCTACATGCGCGACGGCGACGGCAAGCCCGTGCTCAGCACGCTCACCGCCGAGGCCGAGAAGCAGCTCAAAGCGATTGCGGACAAGACCGGCGGCGCCTATTACGCAGCCCAGCGGGGGAGCGTCGGCATCGATCAGATCCGCAAAGAGCTGCGCGCGATGAAACAGACCGAGCTGCAGTCGCGGCGCATCACCGTGCACGAGGAGCGCTATGCGCTCGTGCTGCTGTGCGCGTTCTTGTTGATCGTGCTCGAGTCGCTCTTGCCCGAGGCGTGGTTCGGCCTCGCGCGCAAGAAGCGCGAACAAGAAGGAGCGGCATCATGAGCTGGCGCCTGCGGAACGCGGCTCTGAGCGCGATCGCATGCTGCGCGCTGAGCGCATCTGTCGCACGCGCCGAGCAGCCGTCGTGGCTGCGCTCGAAGAACGGCGACATCGAGAAGGGCAACGAAAAGCTCAGCGCGGGCGACGCAAACGGCGCGCTCGAGGCGTACGACAAAGCCGCGCGCGCGTTGCCCAGCGAAGCCGGCGTGCACTTGAACCGCGGTCTCGCGCTGCTCAAGCAAGGCAAGCTCGACGCGGCGCGCGAGGCGCTCAAGCTCGCGACCGACTCGGCCGGCAACCCCGAGGTGCGCAGCGACGCGTACTACGACCTCGGCATCGCCTTCTATCGCCAAGCCGAAGCGAGCGTCGCCGAGAAGAACGACGAAGAAGCTCAGAAGGCGTTTCGCGAAGCCTCGGATGCGTTTCGCAAGTCGATCCGCCAGCGCCCGGGCAACGCCAACGCGGCGTACAACTACGAGGTCACGCAGCAGCGGATCGTCGAGCTCGAGAAGAAGCAGCAAGAGAAAAAAGACCAAGAGAAGCAGGATCAAGAGAAGCAGGATCAAGAGAAGAAGGACGACCAGCAGCAGCAGGATCAGCAAGGGCAAGATCAGGATCAGCAAAACCCGGACGGCTCGAAGAAGGATCAACCGAGCGAGCCCAAGCCCGATGAAAAGAAACCGGGCGAAGACCAAGTTAAGAAGCCCGAGCCGCCCAAGCCCGAGCCGAAGCAAGCCGCCGATCAGAAGGAAGCGCAGCAGGCCGAGGAGAAGCAGCCCCAACCCGGCGAGCAGCCGCTGCCCGCGGACGTGAAGCAAGCGCTCGACGCGCTGCAAAACGGCGAGAAGAACCTCGAGCAGCAGCGCGCGATGCAGCGCGGCGGACATCGCCGCCCGCCCGAGAAAGACTGGTGATGACTCGGCGGCTCGCTCACGTGTCCGCGGTCTGCGCGTTCGCTCTGCTCGGCCTGATGCTCGATGCCGGGCTCGCGGTCAGTCGCGCGCGCGCCGAGGTGAAGCTCGACGTGCGCGTCGATCGCAAGAGCCTCTCGCTCGATGACGTGCTCACCCTGCAGGTTTCGGTCGAGTCGCGCGGCGCCGCTGCGGCAGATGTCCAGATCCCGCCGTTCGACGGCTTCGAGATCGTGCGCCAGCAAGTGCAGCGCCCGATGCAATTTAGCTTCAGCTTCGGCAGCGGCGCGGTCGTGCAATCGTCGGTGATCTACTCGTTCGTGCTGCGGCCGTTGCGCGTCGGTCAGATCACGATCAAGCCGATCACCGCCGAGCTCGAGGGGAAGCGCCGCAGCTCCTCGCCGGTCTCG
>JAYUYY010000706.1:0-4029 GCA_043752225.1 Sandaracinaceae bacterium
GCCGAGCCCTGCAGGGTCGCCCACGCGCAGCGCGGTCAAGCCGAACACGTCGGTGTTGATCGGGATCGAGATCGCCGCATCGACGCGGCGCAAGAACGAGAGGATAACCGTGCGCCGCAGCCGATCGTCGACCTGCGCGGGGAACTTCGCGAACACGGTCGCTTCGTCGACCGGGAAGCGGACGTAGTCGAGCTGGACCTCATCGAAGCCAAACGCTTCGACGTCGCGCGCGATCTGCGTGATCAGCTCGTGGTTGCGCTCGTTGTACGGGTCGAGCCAGGTGTTGCGCTTGCCGGTGTCGGCCCAAATGCGGCCTGCGCGCGAGGCCCGCGAGTCCATCACCGCGCGCGAGGGATCGTTGCGCGGCAAGTACGGATCGCTGAAGCAGACGACGCGCGCGATGGTGTAGATGCCCGCGGCTTCGATCTCGCCGACGAACGCCGCCATATCCTTGATGAACACGCGTTGCTGCGGCTCGAGCGCCTCGATCTGCGTGTCGTAGTTGACCCGGCCTTCGCCGTCTTTGATGTCGAGCACGACCGCGTTGAGGTTTGCGTTGCGGACCATGCGGATGATCCCCTTGGCCCCCAAGCGCTTCTGCATCGGCGCGTTGAAGTAGAGGCCGCGGGCTTGCTGGCCTTGGATCGAGACCGGGTCGGTGAAGCGATCCGGCCCGGTCGTCACCTCGGCCGGCGCAGCGGGCTGCGCGACCGAGCGAGGGGTCGCTCCCGCACCACTGGGGGGCTCCTCGGCGCGCAGCCGAAGGGGGACAAGTACGAGGACAACCAGCACCAGCAACGATCGCAACATGGACTTTCGGCAGTGTGCACGAGCCCGCGTAGCCGCTTCAAATAATGGGAATGGCGAAGGAATCGGGTGCGCGTGCCCGTTTGGGGCTATAGCCTCGAGGTACCCCTCGTGAACTTCTTCGGCCACGCCTTGCTCGCCGCCCGCCGCTTCCCGGAGCGCCGCGACGAGCCGATGTTCGTGCTCGGGTCGATGCTGCCGGACTTCGCGTCGATGGCCGGCGTGCGCATCGCCGAGGTCCACGATCCCGCGCTCGCACAAGGCGTAGCGCTGCACCACGCGACCGACGAGCGCTTCCACGCCGCTCCCGCCTTTTGCGAGCTGTGTCGCTGGGCGAACGACGAGCTTGCGCGCGAGGGCGTCGGTCGCGCCACCGCGCGCGCAGTCGGTCACGTCGGCAGCGAGCTCTTGCTGGATGGATTGCTCAGCCACGACCGCGCGATGCGCGAGGTGTACGGCCGCACGCTCGAGCAGAGCGCGCTCGAGAGCTTCGATTCGCTGATCACGTTGCGCGGCGACGTGCCGGTTTCGCAGCTGAGCGTCTTGCTCACGCGCTTGTCCAGCGCGCCAGTGCCCGAGGGCTATCGCGATCCCGCGTTCGTGCTCGCGCGCTTGCGCACGATCCTCGAGCCCCGTCCGCGGCTCGCGCTTAAACCGAGCGATCTCGAGCCGACTTTGAAATGGCTGACGAAGGCGCGCGATCATCTCGAGACCAACGGCACCGCCTGGGTCGATGGTTTGATTTAGATCAGCTCGCGCCAGATCGAATCGAGATCGGCGTCGAGCGCAGGTTGAAGCCCAGGCGTGCGGCCGAGGCGCATCGCTCGCGGATCGCTCGCAGCGTACGCAGGCCACTCACCGAGCGCTTCGGTCGACGGATCGCCCGAGCGCGCGAAGCTCATCCACGCGTCGAGCATGCGATCCGACAACAGCCGCGCATCCGGCCCTGCACCGGTAAACACCTTGCCGAAGCCTTCGTGGACCAAGCCGAGCGAGAACGGCACTTCGATCGTGTGGCACGCGCCGAGCTGCCCTTCGAACAACGGCCCGACGAAATCGAACGCGTAGAGATACGTATGCTGCGCGTGCGCCGCGCGCGCTTCCGCGAGCTTCCACGCCGGCACGCGAAAGACGCGGTCGGTATCGATCGCCGAATACAGCTCCCACGGTGCAGCGTTCGGCATGCGCGCTCGGTAGGCCGCGATCAGCCGCTCGCCGTGACCGCTCATGCGCTTTTCGATCAGCTTGACCAGCGCGCTCTGATCCATCGCCTGCTTGGCCGAGTCGACAAGCACGGTCCAAAAGCGCTGCTCGTCGCGGTTGCTGCCGGTGAGCAGCGGGACATCCGCACCCTCCCCGTTCGCGATCGCTTCGATCGGCGGCTTCGGGATCAGCTCGCCATCCACCACCGGGATCAGCGTCATGCTCGCGACATAGAGCGGCTTGGCGCGCGAGCCCACGTACACGTGATCGCGCAAACACGCCGCTTGCGCTTGCACCAGGGTCTCGACCGGCAGCTCGCGCAGCTTGTCCAGCTCGTCGGGCAACAGATCGAGCGCTTCGAGCATCGCTTCCGCCATGCGCGCGGAATGCTCGCGCGTGGTCGTGTGATGGATCCCGCCGCTCTGCGCGATCGCGCGCCGGAACAGCCCGCGCGCCGAAGGCACCGCGAGCAACGTGCACGCGCTCATCGCGCCTGCCGACTGGCCAAAAATGGTCACGTTCTCGGGATCGCCGCCGAACGCATCGATGTGCTCGCGCACGAAGCGCAGCGCGGCGATTTGATCGCGCACGCCGTTGTTCGCATCGCAGCCGAAGCTCAGCTCGCCGAGCGCACCCCAGTCGAGATAGCCCAGCACGCCGAGCCGGTAGTTGAAGCTGACGAACACGATGTCGCCGCGCAGCGCGAGCTCGCGACCGTCGTACATCGTGTGCGCGCTCGAGCCGGCGGTGAACGCGCCGCCGTGAATGAACAGCACGACCGGACGGTGACCGGTGAGGCTCTTGGTCCACACGTTCAGCTTCAAGCAGTCTTCGTCCTGCGGCGGCAGGTCGCGCATCACGCCGAGGATCTGCGGCGCGGTCGGCGCGAGCGCTCGCGCATCGCGCGTGTGCGCCCAAGGCAGCGGCGGCTCCGGCGCGCGAAAGCGCAGCGCACCGAGCGGCGGCGCCGCGTACGGGATGCCGCGGAACACCAACATGCCGTTCTTCGTGGTCTCGCCTTCGAGCGCCCCGAGCTTGGTCACTGCTCTCATGCGTGCGACTTCATCCGTGCGCTTTCGTCCGTGAGGCGGGCGTTGTTTCCCACCTGCACAGGTTAGTCAAAAGCGGGCGCGCGCAAACAGCGCTATCGTGGTCGGCGATGCTGCAGCGAGCGATCGGCGACTTCATCCAGGGCCATTTTCTCGAGCCCGCGCACAGCGACGGCGAAATCGTGGTCGCGAGCCCCGCCGACACGCGCGACGTGCTCGCGACCTATCCGTTCGCGGTGGCTCAGGTCGATCTCGCGATCGACGCCGCGCGCGCCGCGTTTCCCGCGTTTCGCCGGCTCGGTGAGCCCGCCCGACGCGCGCTCTTGCTGGCCTATCAAGCTCGGCTACGCGAGCACCGCGAGCTGATCGCCAACACGCTCAGCCGCGAGGTCGGCAAGCCGCTGTGGGAAGCGCGGCTCGAGGTCGACTCGATGATCGGCAAGGTCGACCTGGCGCTCGGCGAAGGCGCACAGCTCACCGCCACGACGCGCATCGATGCGCTACCCGCGGAGGTCCGCCACGCGCCGCTCGGCGTAATCGCGGTGATCGGTCCGTTCAACTTCCCCGGGCACTTGCCCAACGGTCAGATCGTTCCGGCGCTGCTCACCGGCAACACGGTCGTGCACAAACCGAGCGAGCGAACGCCGTGCACCGCGACGTGGATCGCGCGCTGCATGCATGAAGCCGGCATGCCGGCCGGCGCGTTCAACGTCGTGCAAGGCGATGCGCGCGTCGGCGCGCGGCTCACGCAGCACGCGGGCATCGACGGCATCCTCTTTACCGGCTCGGGCGCGGTCGGCCGCAAGATCATCGCCGACAATGCGCACCGCCC
The DNA here is from genome assembly GCA_043752225.1 of Sandaracinaceae bacterium. Lineage (GTDB taxonomy): Bacteria > Myxococcota_A > Polyangia > Polyangiales > JAFGIB01 > JAYUYY01. Next base: position 3,892 of record JAYUYY010000706.1, read on the forward strand.
CGATCGCTTGATCGCGCTCGAGCTGGGCGGCAAGAACGCATCGATCGCGCTCGACGATTGCGACCTCGAGCGCACGGCGCGCGCGGTCGCGTACTCGGCGTTCGTCACCGCCGGCCAGCGCTGCACGGCGACCTCGCG
>JAYUYY010000707.1:0-4026 GCA_043752225.1 Sandaracinaceae bacterium
GTGTGCTCGAGGCGCGGTTCTCGGGCAGCGAGCGGCCGCGCGCGGCGGCAGCGCTGACCGAAGGCGAGAGCGAGGTCGCGACGCTGAGCGATGAGCTGAAGGCCGCGACCGAAAATGCGCGCGCGCTCGGCGAGCAGCTCGATGAGCTGCGGACGGCCGGTGTGAAGGAGCGCGAGCTCGCGCCGCTCGAGGCGATCGCGAGCGAGCAGAGCCGCCGGCTGGACGCGCTCTACGCGCAGGCCGGTGAGCTGCGGCGCTCGGCGCTGAAGCGCAACGAGCCAGGGGATGCGCCGGATGCGTCGACGCTCGCGCAGCTGATCGCGCATGACGTCGCGCGCACGGCGCGCTTGCCGGCGCGCGTCGATCAAACCCGCGCTGCGCTGCGCGACCGCGCTGATCGCTTGGCGCGCGCCGCGCTCGATCAGCTAGCGACGCGGCTTGCAGGTTGGCTCGGCCAAGCGCGCATCGGTCGCATCGACGCGGTGATGGGCAGCAAGCGCCGGGCGGAGAGCCAGATCGAGAGCCTGGCCGCGGGCCGCTTGCCGCCGGAGCTCAACGATCCGCTGCGCTCGCGCGGCTTGCTCGACGACGACGAAGAGTACTGGCCGTTCGAAGGCGAAGATTGGCCCGACGAGCACGAAGAGCATTATCAATGAGGGGGAGAAAGTACGTCCTCGCGATGATCGTGCTCGCGCTCCCGACGACCTCGTACGCCGCGCCCGACCAGTCGAAGAGTCGGTCGCGTGCGCCGGTCGAGCGCTCGCTCGGCGGCTCGCAGCGGGCTACGCCGTCGCTCGAGCTGGTCGCGCCGGAAGATCTCGAAGGCCAGCTGTTCCACGGCAAGACCGAAGGCGCGCAGGGCCCTGATGCGCGCAAGCGTGAGCGTGAGCTGATCGCGCGGCTGCTGCGCGAGCGCGAGCGCTTGGTGATCGAGCGTCGCGCGGATGCGATCCAGCAGCTCGAGGCGTTGATCAAGAGCGAGCCCGAGCAGTCACCGCTGATGGCGGACGCGCTGCTCAGGCTCGGCGAGCTGCGCTGGGAAGAATCGCGCTTGCGCTATCTCGAGGAGCTTGGCGAATGGCAGGCGGCTTCGAGCCGGGTGCGCAAGAGCGCGCCGCCGGAAGCGCGGATCGAAGTCCCGCTCGCGATCTACGATCGGCTGCTCAAGAAGCACCGAGATTTTTCGCGCTACGACCTCGTGCTCTACATGAAGGCGTACGCGCTGGCCGAAGCGGGGCGCATGCGCGAAGCGCTGGTCGAGTATCGCCGCATCCTCGATGAGATGCCGGGCAGTCGGTTTCGTCCGGACGCGCACATGGCCGTGGCCGAGTGGTTCTTCAGCGGCGAGAACGACTACGCGGCCGCGCTCGCGCAATACGAGCTGGTGCTGCGCTATCCGGAGAGCGAGCTCTCGGACTTGGCGCTGTTCAAGAGCGCGTGGTGTTTGTGGAAGCTGGGCCGTACGACGGATGCGGCGCTGCGCTTTCGCCAGGTGCTCGATCTCGGCGGCAAGCTCTCGAGCGTGCAAGGCGAGCGGCGCAAGCGCTTGCTCGAGCTGCAAGACGAGGCGCTGCAGTACTTGATCCAGGTGTTCACCGAGGACGAGCACAACACCGCGGCCGACCTGCATAAGTTCCTGCGCGAAATCGGCGGCGACAAATACGCCGTGCAGATGCTCAAGCGCTTGAGCCGCGCGTTCTTCGATCAGTCGCGCTACGACCGCGCGGTCGAGGCGTACGCGATGCTGCTCGCGCAAGAGCCGGACGCCGCCGCCGCACCGCAATACCAAACGCAGATCGCCGCGGCGTACGCGGCGGTCGATGAATCCAAGAAGACGATCGAAGCGCTCGATGCGCTCGCCGCACGCTACGCGCCGGGCACGACCTGGGCGCAGCACCAGGCCGATCCCGCGACCGTGACCGCGGCCGTGACCGCGGCAGAGCGCACGGTGCGCGGACAAGCGATGCGCTACCACGGCCGGGCGCAACGCGACAAACAGGCGAGCGACTTCGAGAACGGAGCGGCGCTGTACCGCGTGCACATCGCGCGCTTCCCGAGCTCGGTGTTCGCGTACGAGATGAGCTTCTACTTGGCGGAGATCCTGTATCACCGCATGAATCAGCTCGATGAAGCGGGGCGCGCGTACCTGCGCGCGGCCAAGCTGCGGCCCAAAGGCGAGCTGACACAAGACGCGCTCTACAACGCGGTGCTCGCGTTCGAGAAGGTGCGAACCGCGGAGCTCACGACGTGCACGAGCCAAGGCGCGGCGAGCGCGGCGTGCGCGGAGACCGATACCGATCGGCGCTTCAGCGAAGCGATCGGCTTGTACGTCGAGCTGTTTCCGAATGATCCGGAGGTGCCCGGGATCTTGTATCGCCAAGGCCGGCTGTACTTCGATCGCGGGCTCTACGATCCGGCGGTGCGGCAGTTTGGGCAGCTGCTCGATCGCTTTCCGCGCAGCGAGCAAGCGGCGGCTGCGGGCGAGCTGGTGCTCGAGAGCTTCAACCGCGCGCAGGACTTCGCGAACATCGAGACCTGGGCGCGTAAGCTGAAGACCGCGCCTGCGTTTCAGACCGCGGATGCGCAGGTCAAGCTCGACGCGCTGATCCTGCAGTCGGTGTTCAAGAACGGCGAGCAGCTCGCCGAGCGCAAGCAGCACGCGGAGAGCGCGCAGGCTTATCTGCGCGCCGCGATCGAGTTTCCGCGCGATGCGCGCGCGCCGCAGGCGTACGTGAACGCGGGCCAGCAATGGCAGCTCGCGGGCAAGCTCGACGCGGCCGCGGATTCGTACGAAGCGCTGGTCACGACGTATCCAGGTACGAACGAAGGCGCGATCGGCGCGTACGCGTGCGCGCAGATGTTCGAGTCGATCGCGCAATTCTCGGATGCCGCGCGCTACTACGAGACCTATGCCGACAAGTTTCCGCGCGGCGAAAAGCGCCCCGACGCGCTGTACAACGCGGTCGTGCTGCGCGTCGCGGCCGGCGATCACGCGCAAGCCGTGCAAGACGCTCAGCTCTTCCTCGAGCTCTTCCCCAAGCACGAAGCGCGCGACGAAGCGCTCTTGTTGCTCGGCCGCGCTCAGGAAGCGCAACAGAAGTGGGACGCGGCGGCCGACACGTATCGGCGCTACGCGCGCGAGGGCAAGAGCCTCGATCGGCGCGTCGAAGCCGACACGCGGCTCGCGACCGTGTTGCTCAAGAAGGGCGACGTACGCGGTGCCGAGAAGGCGCTCGCGAGCGCGGCGCAAGCCGGCGGCAAGAACGGCGCTCGGCTCACGACCGGCGGCTACTTCGCGGCGCAAGCGCGCTTCATGCAAGCCGATCGCGTGCTCGCGCAGATGGAGGCGATCCGGATCGATGGCGAGCCGCGCACGCTCAGCAAGCGGCTCGAGCAGAAGGCCGATCTACTGCGAAAGGCCTCGGCGCTGTACATGGAGGTCGTCGAGCTGCGCGTCGCGGAGTGGGTGACCGCGGCGCTGTTCAAGATCGGGCGCAGCTACGAGCTGTTCGCAGACGGCTTGCGCACCGCCCCGCTGCCGAGCGGCCTCAGCGAGAGTGAAGAGCAGTCGTACCGCGATCAGCTCGGCTCGTTCATCGTGCCGATCGAGGAGAAGGCGCTCGAAGCGTACGAGGGCGGCTATCAAAAGGCGCTTGAGCTCGAGGTGCTCAATCACTGGACCGAGGAGCTGCGCGAAGGCCTCACGCGCTTGAACGAAGTGCAGTACCCGGCGCTGCGCGAGCTGGGCGCGGAGACCGCGAGCGAGCCTCCGCTTGCGCCGCCCGCGCTGTTGCTCGGTCTGCGCCGCGCGCCGCAAAGCGCGGAGCCGCTGGCAGGCGCGCAAGCTTCGGCGAGCCTCAAACCGAGCCAAGCCGGCAAGAGCCCGAAGCACGCGCTGACGAGGAGCAAGGCTCGATGAGCGCGCGGCAACATCGCTCCATGTCGTTTGCGTTCGTGCTCGCGTTGAGCGCGTGCGGCGGCAGTGCGCCGAAGGTGCAAGATGCGACTGGCCCGCGCGCCGCGGAT
>JAYUYY010000708.1:0-4021 GCA_043752225.1 Sandaracinaceae bacterium
CGAGGTCGTCACCGGATCGGTGTAGCTGTAGTGCGTGCGATGGCGGACGCGCAGCCTCATGGATCTTCTCCGTCGCTGCTCGGCGGTGCTTCGCTGTCGAACGGCGAGCTCATCGACAAGTGGCGCGAGAGCCGCGCGTGCGCGAGGTAACTCTCGCTCAGCGAATCCGAGAGCTTCGGCAGCTGGGTGCCGAGGCGCCGCAACAGTGTTTCGAGCGCCGGCCGTCGACCCATCGTGTCCGGCACGCAGATGCGCTCGATCTCGCACAACTCGAGCTCGGAGCGCGCGCCGAGCGCGATGCGATGCTCGGCGCTGCGCACCGGCATGCCGTCGAGCATGGGCAAGCGCCGCACGTGCTCGGTGAGGCCAATCAATTGATAGACGACCGAGCGCGGGTTGGTCTCGTCGGTCAAGAGCAGGTCGACTACCGGCGCGACTTGCAGCGTCGCGAGGTAACGGCGCCGATAGGTCATCACGCTGTCGGCGATCTCGAGCACGGCCTCGAGCAGCGCGCTCTCGCGATCACACGGCAGCGTGATCGTGGAACGCAGCAGCGTGACCAGGCCGATCGCGCGCTCGATGCGCCGGCCGATGTCGAGGAAGAGCCAGGCCTGGCCGCGCGTCATGCTCTCCATCACGAGCCCGCTGAACGCGGCCAGCGTAATGACCACGCGGCTCAACAGGTCGTGCACCGAAGCCAGCCGATCGCTGCCGGTCGAGACGCTCAAGTCGCTCAGCTCTTCGTCGAGCGAGGCGATGACGCGCCAGGTGTCCATCGAGATCCGGTCGCGCACGACGCGGCCCGAGCGCAGCGTCGCGCGCACGACCGAAGCGAGCGAGCCCGCGGCGTTGGCGTCGAACACCGAAGCGGTCAGCGCCTGCTCGCTCGCCGCCAGCGAGCGCACGTCGGCGCGCGGGATGTCCGCGGCGTAGAGGAAGTTGGTCTGCGCGTTGAGCGCGGAGATCAGCGGTCCGATTTCGGTCGACTTGAGCACGTCCGCGTCGCTGCCCAACTCAGCGAGCCGCGCGCTCACCACGCGCGAGAGCCGAGCGATCACCTCGGCGCGCTCCGCGTAGCGGCCTAGCCAATACAGGTTATCTGCCGCGCGGCTTGGGAGATCCGCGCCGCCGCGCGAGATCGCGACCGGCGAGTGCTGCGGCGGCAACAAGCTGAACGCGGTGACCGGCTCGTCCGAGAGCACCCAGACGTCGAGGCTGCCGGCGCCCGTCTGCATCGACATCTGCATGCCGGCTTCATCGCCCGCGACGCGCGCGAGCCCGCCGGGCATCACGTTGGGCTCGCCGTCTTGGCCCGCGATCGCGTACGCGCGCCACATCACCGCGCGCGGCGTGAGCTTGCCGTCGATCAGCACGGGCGTGGTCGTAGCCTGCACGCGCTCTTGCGCGACGAAGCGCTCCGGCGTGTGGCGAATGCGCGCGAGTAGATCCGCTTTCTCTTGCGACGAGAGCAGCGCGGTCGCGGTCGACACGACGCGGCCTTCGGGGAAAGCGGGCCGGATCAGCAGATCATCGAAATGCGATTCGATGTCGCGCAGCGCGCTCGGGTCGCCGCACCAACGCGTCTCGACCGAAGGCATGAGCAGCTCTTCGTCGAGCAACATGCGGCACAAGCGCGGCAGGTACGGCAAGAGCGCGGGCGCTTGCGCGACACCGGCGCCGAGCGGGCTCGCGATCGCGACGTTGCCCGCACGCACCGCTTGCACCAGGCCCGGCACGCCCAGGATCGAGTCCGGCCGCAGCTCGAGCGGATCGCAGTAGTCATCGTTGACGCGGCGCAGGATCACGTCGACCGGCAAGAGGCCGGCGAGCGTCTTCAAGAACACGCGGTCTTCGCGCACCGTGAGATCGCCGCCCGCGACCAACGTGATGCCGAGGTATTGCGCGAGGTACGCCTGCTCGAAGTACGTCGCGTTGTACGGCCCGGCCGTGAGCAACACGATCCGCGGATTGTCGCGGTTGTGCGGCGCGAGCGAGCCGAGCATGTCGCGAAAGCCGCGGAAGAACAGCGCCAGGCGCTGCACGTTGCACTCGCGGAACAGCTCGGGCAGCGCCTTGGAAACCGCGATCCGATTCTCGAGCGCGTAGCCCGCGCCCGACGGCGCTTGAGTGAGATCGTCGGTGACGCGCAGCATGCCGTCTTGGCCGCGCACGAAGTCGGCGCCGTAGATCGGCAGCCACAAGCCGCGCGGCGGCTTGGCGCCGTGCAGCGTTCGCAAGAACGACGGATGCAGATACAGCACCGCGGGCGGCAGCGTGCCCTCGAGCAGCGAGCGCTGTTGGCCGTAGAGATCCTGGAGCAGCGCGGCGAGCAAGCGCGCGCGTTGGCTCAAGCCCTCGGCGACCTTTTGCCATTCCTCTTGGCCGATCACGACCGGCGGTAGAGACAAGCTCCACGGCCGTTCCATGCCGCGCGGATCGCCGTACACGTTGTAGCTAACGCCGTTGTCGTGGAGCAGCTGTTGCGCGGTCTCCCAACGGCTCGCGAGCTCGGTCGGGCCGAGCCGGCCCCAGTGGTCGACGAACTTGCGCCATGCAGGGCGCACCCAGCCGTTCGCGTCGCGCAGCTCGTCGCGCATGCCCGGTTGCGTGTCGTACTGCGGTGCGGTTGCAGACGACTGGGCCTGCGCTTGCTGCGCTTGGGAAGCAGGAGGCATGTCGGCTCAGTCTATGGAGCAGGCCGACGGAGGTCGAGCGTGAGCGGCAGCTCCGAGCGCGACTCGATCGGCGGCGCTGCTTGCGGGCCGGGGGTGTGGCCCATCGCTTGAAAGCGCGAAATGCGGCGGCTTTCAGCCTCGAGCGCGTTGCGCGGGTAGAGCTCATAGGAGAGGCCGCCGGGATGGCTCACGTGGTACGTGCAGCCGCCGATTGTGCGGTCGTTCCAGGTGTCGATCAGATCGAACACGAGCGGCGAATCGACCGCCAGCGTGGGATGCAGCGCGGTCGGCGGCTTCCATGCGCGGAAGCGAACGCCCGCGACGTGCTCGCCCGGTACGCCGGTTGGGTATAGCGGGACGCGCCGCCCATTGACCGCGAGCACGTGCCGGTTCGGAACGTAGTTGCGGACCTGCACTTGAAGCCGCTCGGTCGACGAGTCGACAAAGCGCGTCGTGCCGCCCGCGCCCGGCTCTTCGCCGAGCACGTGCCACGGCTCGATCGCGTGGCGCAGCTCGAGCGCGACGTCGTCGACGTGCATCGCTCCGACGACGGGAAAGCGCATCTCCCAGTGCGGCAAGTACCACTCGGGATCGAGCGGGAAACCGTTCTTGCGAACGTCCGCGACGACCTCACCGAGATCGCGAAACGCGAAGTGCGGCAGCAAGAACTTGTCGTGCAGCGCGGTGGTCCAGCGCACCGCGTCGCGCTCGTAGGGCTGCTTCCAGAACGAGGCGACCAGCGAGCGCACGAGCAGCTGTTGCGCGCACGACATGCGCGCGTCGGGCGGCATCTCGAAGCCGCGCATCTCGAGCAAGCCGAGCCGCCCCGTGGATGAATCGGGGCTGTACAGCTTGTCGATGCACATCTCGGTGCGGTGCGTGTTGCCCGTCACGTCGGTGAGCAGGTGCCGATAGACGCGATCGACGAGCCACGGCGGAACCGGCGAGCCGCTCTTCACGACCGAGTTTGCGATGTCGAGCTCGTACAGCGCGTCTTGGCGCGCTTCATCCAAGCGCGGCGCTTGGCTGGTCGGGCCGATGAACATGCCCGAGAACACGTACGAGAGGCCCGGATGGTTGAGCCAGTACGTGAGCATGCTGCGCAGCAGATCCGGCCTGCGCAGGAATGGGCTGTCGGTTGCGGTCTTCGCGCCGAGCGTCATGTGATTGCCGCCACCGGTGCCGGCTTGGCGACCATCGAGCATGAAGCGATCGGCGGCGAGCCGTGTGCTGCGCGCTTCTTCGTAGACGGCTTCCGTGATGCCCACCGCTTCGCGCCACGAAGAGGCCGGCTGCACATTCACTTCGATCACGCCGGGGTCGGGCGTGACGCTCAGCAGCTTCAA
>JAYUYY010000709.1:0-4011 GCA_043752225.1 Sandaracinaceae bacterium
AGCGCGGCTGCACCATCTACTTGCCAACGCGCGCGATCCCCATGTTGCCGGCGGCGCTCTCGAGCAACCTCGCTTCCCTCTTGCCGCACGTCGATCGCCTGACACTCGCAGTCGAAGCGATCCTCGATGCCGACGGCGAGGTGGTGAACCACCGCTTCATCGAGGGCGTGATGCGCTCCGCGGCGTGCCTCTCGTATGAAGCGGTCGCGCATGCGCTCGGGCTCTTGCCCGACGGTCCGCAAGAGCCGCTCGCCAAGCGACACCTACCCGAGCTGCAAGTGCTGCTCGAGGTCTCGGGAGTGCTGCGCGAGGTGCGGCGTCGCCGTGGCTCGCTCGAGCTCGAGCTGCCCGAGCCCAAGGTGCGCGTCGATGACGAGACGCGCCGCCCGATCGATGTCGAGCGCTCGCGCAAAGATCCCGGCGTCGCGCGCGCGTACAACTTGATCGAAGAGCTGATGTTGCTCGCCAACGAGATCGTCGCGCGCGACATGGCGCTGCGCGAGCTGCCCGCGATCTATCGCGTGCACGGCGCGCCCGATCCCGATCGCATCGAGACGTTCTGCGCTCTGGCGCGGTCACTGGGCTACCCGCTCGACGCCGAAGCCGCGCGCAAGCCGAAGATCCTGGCCGGGTTCCTGCGCCGCATTCACGGGACGCCGCAAGCCGGCACGCTCGGCTATCTGATGCTGCGCGCGATGAAGCAAGCCGCATACAGCACCGTGAACGAAGGCCACTTCGGTCTCGCCGCGGAGCACTACCTGCACTTCACCTCGCCGATTCGCCGCTATCCGGACCTCGCCGTGCACCGCGTCGTGCGCAAGATCGCGCGCAATGAGCACGTCGGCGCGACCGGCCGGCTGATCGAGCGCATGCAGGCGCAAGCCGAGCAGGCGAGTGTGCGCGAGCGTCGCTCGATGGGCATCGAGCGCGACATCGTCGATCTCTACGGCGCGTTCTTGATGCGCGACCGCGTGGGCGAGAGCTTCGATGCCACGATCAGCGGCGTGACCGAGCACGGCTTCTACGCCACGCTCGATGCGCCGTTCGTTGACACGCTGTGCCGTGTCGCGTGGCTGCCGCCCGACGTCTACGAGCTCGATCAATACGGCGTGCGGCTCACCGGCGCGCACGGCGGCTTGACCTACGGGTTGGGTGATCGCGTGCGGCTCACGATCCAAGACGTGTCGATCGCCCAGCGCAAAGTGCTGGCGGTGCCGGCCGGCATGGAGAGCAACGCACAAGCGAGCGGACCTGCACGCGGGACGCAATCGCGCGGCACGCAACCGCGCGGCACGCAATCGCGCGGGACTCAGCCGCGGACGCAAACACAAGCGCAACCGGGCGCGGGCAGTGCGACCCAAGGCTCACGCGGCAGCGCTCGACGCGACCGCAACAAGGCGCAGGAGACCGAGCGCACGCTCGGCCGCAAGAAGCGCAAAGAACGCATGCAGAGCGGCGGCGCGCGCACGACGGCCAAGCCGCCGCCCAAGCGCAAGTGACGCGCGGCTGACGGATACCGCACATGACCGCGCCGGAATCCACCGATGAGCTGCAAGCGGGCCTGCACGATGGAGGCCGGACCGTTTGCTTGCTCATGCTCGCGCCGTTCATTCGCTTGCTCGAGGAAGCCGGCGCGGATGTGTTCGAGCGCACCGCGGAGCGTGCCCAAGCGCGGTTTGCGCGTTGGGGCATCGAGCTGAGCGAGCTCGAGCCCGATCCGACGCTGCGCCTTCCCTACGGGCTGTTAATGGAGCTGCACGACGAGCTTATCGAGATGCTCGGCGATCCCTCGGCGCCGCTGCGCGCGGGCGCCAAGATCCGCGTCGGCGACTACGAGCTGCTCGAGTACTTGTGCTCGACCTGCGGAACGCTCGGCGAGTCGATGGCGTGCCTCGGCCGCTACTACCCATTGCTGATCGACGCCGAGCAGTACGTGCACGTCGATGGTGATCGCGCCGAGTCGCGCTTTCGCTTGCCCGCCGGTCTCGCCGCTCCAGACTCGGCGCACGAGTTCGCGCTCGCGAGCAACTTCTGGATGGCGATCCAACACATCAAGCTCGAAGGCGCGCAGATGCCGATCGAGGTCTGCTTCTCCCATCGCGCGCCTGCGTACGTGGACTTGTTCCCGCAGATCTTTCTGGCGCCCGTGCGCTTCGAGCAGGAGCACAACGCGATCGTGTTTCCGACCGCGATGCTCGATCATCCGATGGCGACGCCCGACCCCGCGCTGCACGCGGTGCTCGCGCGCCTGGCCGACGCGGAGCTCGCCAAGCTCGGCGATCAAAGCGTGTTCCCGTCGAGGGTGCGCTCGGCGATCGAGGTCGAGCTCCAACACGGCGCAGCGCTCGACGCGGTCGCAGAACGCCTGGGCATGAGCGCGAGCGCCGTGCGTTCGCGGCTGCGTCAGCACGGCACAAGCTACAGCGATCTGGTCGAGCGCATGCGCCAGGAATATGCGAAGCGCGAGCTGCGGCAATCGCAGCTCAGCATCGCCGAGGTTGGCCACCGCTTGGGCTTTGCGCATCCGCCGGCGTTTCACCGCGCGTTTCGGCGCTGGTTCGGCGTCACGCCGAGCGCATACCGCGAAGCCCCGGCCGTGCACCCCACGTCGCGCTTGCTTCGCAAGCGCAGTTAGCTCACTCGTCGCTGGCTTCGCAGCTCTCGGACTCGGCGTCGTCCTGCTTCTTCGGGTCGACGATGTGGAATTCCACGCGTCGGTTGGCCTGACGCCCCGCGTTGGTCGCGTTGGTCTCGCTCGGACGCGTCTCGCCGCAGCCGTAGGCCTGCATGCGCGAGGTCTCGATGCCGCGCTCACTGAGCCAGCGCACCACGCTTGCTCCGCGCCGCTTCGAGAGCGCTAGGTTCGCTTTGTCGTTGCCGCGATCGTCGGTGTGGCCTTCGATGCGCAGGTGCGCGATCTGCGGGTTGGCTTCGATCGTCGCGCGAACCTCGTCGAGCATTCCTTCGCTGCGCTTCAAGATCACGTCCTTGCTGGTCGCGAACTCGACGCGCTCGAGGATCAGAATGCGATCGCCCTCGACGCGCACCGATTTCGGACAGCCGTGTGCTTCGGGCACGCCGGGCGCGGTCGGACAGCTGTCGTCGACATCGAGCACGCGATCCTTGTCGTTGTCGGGCTCGTGGCAACCGTCGGCGTCCTCGAAGTCGTCTTTGTCTTCGGACTCGTTCGGGCACGAGTCTTCGACATCGATCAGGCCATCCTCATCGTTGTCGGGATCGGGACAGCCATCTTTGTCCTCGAAGTCGTCGGTGTCCTCGGGATCCATCGGACAGTCGTCGCGGACGTCGAGCACGCCGTCCTTGTCGTTGTCGAGATCCGGGCAACCATCCGAGTCCTGGAACTTATCTTTGTCCTCGGGGTCGTCCGGGCAGGTGTCCGAGCGATCGAGCAAACCGTCGCGGTCGCGATCGAGATCGCGCTCGGCTTCGGGAAGGTTCAGCGCTTCTCGGTCCGGCAAGTCGCAACCGAACATGCCGACGACACGGAAGTCCGGTGCACCGACGCCGCGCAAGAGGCCCGCGCCACCGGCTGCGCCGAATGCACAGACCTTCGAGACCCAGAGCTTGCCGCCCGCAAGAAACTCGAGCGGCGTCGACTCGCGATTTCCGAAGTCGCTGAGCGCGGTGTTGCCGAACGCTTCGCCGATGAGGTCGAGGCGATCCTCGACCACGTTGACCGTGAGCCCCAAACCGAACTTGAGCTCATGGCCGAGCGCGACGCGACCGAGCTCTTGGTTCTTGCGAATGTCGATGCCCGCGTTGAGCGTGATCTTGAGCGGGCCTGGCCGCATCTCCGCGAGCAGCTCGGGCATGATCGTCAGCGTGCTCTCACCCGAGAAGCGCTGATCGGACTTCGCGGTCGTCGCCACCGGCACGGTCGCGGTCAGCTGGCCGGCGAGTGTGAAAAAGTCGTCGTTCTCGCCGAGCAAGCGCACGCGCGCGCCGAGCCGCACGTCGCCCATCGTCGTTCCATCGGACTGCTCGCCCGTC
>JAYUYY010000710.1:0-4008 GCA_043752225.1 Sandaracinaceae bacterium
CCAGCGCGAGACCGATCGTGCGCGCACGATTGCGGAGCTGCTCGGGGAGCCGGCCGACGAGGATCGAGATGAAGATGATGTTGTCGACGCCGAGGACGATCTCGAGCGCAGCGAGCGTCGCGAGCGAAATCCACGCGTTGGGGTCAGAGATCCAGTCCACTCAGAGCTCCTTCGGATTCCGGAAAAGGGGGTGACGCTAGCACGCAAGGGCGGCGCTTCCATTCCCGCACGAACGAGGAAACACGCGTGACTGAGCCTCGCCGGCTGTGGCGTAATGGCGGTCGCGCGGAGCCCGACCGGCGCCACGCAAACCCGCTTAGAAGGCGCCTCGATGAAACACACAGCTCTGCTCGTGCTCCTGCTCCTGCTCGGCGCGCTCGCGCTCGTGGGATGCGAAGAGAAGATCCAGCTCGAAGGCACGCTCGGCGAGCTCGGCAACGTCGAATTCAAATACCGCCGCAGCTGCTTTTTCGGCTGCCCGCTCGAGCAGCCGCTGCTCATGGGCACGCGCGAGACGATCGAGGTCAACGAGCTCGACGGCGATCGAATGCTGCGCCCGCGCGCGAGCGACGCGGCGATCGCGCGCTTCGAAGCCGAGCGCTCCTGTTATTGCGAGCGCGAGGGCAGCAACAGCCACCTCGAGATCGCCGAGGGCGCGAGCTGCGAATCGCCCTGGACCAAAACCTGCGAGGACCTCGTGCACGTCGAGGCACGGGCGCCCGGCGAGACGATGCTCGAGCTGCTTGATGGCGACCGCGTGGTCGATCGCGCGCTCGTGCTCGTCCGGCGCGCGAGCGGCGCGCGCTTCTACGGCACGCCGCCCGATGCGCTGGCCGAACGCACCGAAGACCGCTTCGTTTTTGCGGCCGGCACGCAGCTCGATCTGCGCATCGAGCTCTACAGCGAGGACGGTCGCGAGCTGCTCGCACCCGAAGGCGTGGCCTGGCGCTCGACCGAGCCGAGCGTCGCGACCATCGGTGCGTTCCTGATCGGCCCGCGCGCCGGGATCAGCACCGGCCGCGACGTCGTGGTGAGCGCGCTCCGAGCGGGCAGCTCCACGATCGAGGTCGACGTCCCGGGGTTGCTGACGTCGGTCGAGCTCGAGGTCACGGCAAGCCGCGACGCCGGCCTTGGCGCGGACGACGACGCCGGCCTCTGACGCTCGCTCAGAGCTCGACCACCGGCCGCGGCGTGCGCGCAGGCCCGGCGGCGTGGTCGTGCTTGTCGCCGTGTCCGCCGTGACCGGCGTGCCCTGCGCCGAAGTGATCGTGCGAGTGATCGTGACCGATCGCTTGGCCGAGCGAGCCGAGCCACACGCGTAAGCCGTTGCGCCAGACCGCGCGGCCGAGCATCAGCACGAGCACGACGGCGCAGACGTAGGACACCGTGCCGTGCGTGTGGCCGTTGAGCGCGTCGACGGCGAGCGTCGGCGGCGGCAGCCACACGTTCGCGGCCGCGGCGAGCACCCAGGTCGCGAGCACCAGCGCGCCGATGCCGTAAACCGTTGCGCGCGTTCCGTAGGCCGCCTTAAGCCAAGCGAGCGTCGCGACGTTGGTCGCGGGGCCGAGCAAGAGACCGGTCAGCACTGCGCCCTGCGACACGCCCTTCGCGAGCAGGACCGCTGCGAGCGGCGTCGCCGAAGCCGCGCACACGTAGCTCGGGATCGCCAGGATCGACACGAGCACGATGTCCGCACCCGCGATGCCGAGGCCGCTGAGCGATCCGTTGACCACGGTCGCCTGCAAGTACGCCGCGGCGATCAGCCCGACCAGGGTCCACGCGCCGACGTGATAGAGCAGCTCGTCGAAGTGCCCGAGCGCCTGCGCGCCGAGCGACCCGCTCTTGGGCACCAAATCGGCGAACGGTCGTTCGCTGTGCACCGCGTGGCCTTGCGCATGCGTGCCGTGCCCATGCGGGCCGTGATCATGCGCGTGATCGTGCGCGTGGCTCTTCCCGTGCTTTCGCTCCGCCATCGCGGAGAGCACGTAGCCCGCGAGGATCGCGACCACGAGCCCACCGACCAGCCGTGCGATCGAGAGCGGCCAGCCGAGAAACCGCACGCTGAGCGCCAGCGTGTCCACGCCGAGCTCCGGCGTCGCGAGCAAGAACGTCACCACGAACGCAGCCGCAGCGCCCTTCTGCTTCAGCCCATGCGCGACCGGCAAGATGCCGCACGCACAAACCGGCAGCGGCGCGCCGACCAGTGCCCCGCGCAGCGTCTGCGCCAGCCGCGAGCCACCCGAGAGCACGCTCGCTGGGATCCGCGAGCCCTGCGTCTGCAAGAGCGCTGCGATCGCGAGGCCGAGCAAGAGCATCGGCGCGGTCTCGAGCCCGAGCTCGACCAACGCATGGCCCATCGCGTCGCGGATCTCCGGCAAGTGGCTCTCTTCGGCGTGGCTGTGCCCGCCCATGTAGATGAGGCCGATGCCCACCGCGATCGCGGCGAAGTCCATGACGCGGCTGCGCAGCGTCGGCTGCGTCTCGACCGGCCAGCCATGCGTCACGATGTGCAGCAAGAGGCCCGAGACCACCGCCGTCAGCCACGGCTCCGCGCGCACCAGCAAGTCGAGCGAGAGCGAGCCCGCGAGCACCATGCCGAGCAGCATGCTCACGCCGACGCCGACCGCGCGCCAGATCGCGTTGCTCGCGCCGCGATGCGTCTTGAACGCGAGCGCCACCAGCGCCGCGACCGGCACGGTGTGCCCGGCGATCGCGAACACCACGTCCCAGTGGGCGTGCTCTTCGTGCAGCGGCCCGGTGTACAGCGCGAGCCCGACGCCATCGCCGATCGAGTGCAAGAGCAACCCGATGTAGCCGAGCTCGAGCCCTAGATCCGTGCACATCGCGTCTTCGTGGCTGCACGCCGGCTTGCGCAAGAAGGTGGCGGCGCGCTCGGCGAGCCGCGGCGCGATGTAGCCCAGCACGAACACGCCCAGGCCCCACATCCCGATGTGCGTCAGCGACTCGGGCAAGAGCTGCCCGAGCACGACCGCGATCGAAGTGACCATCGCACCGGTGCGGAACGGCCCTGCCGCGCGCGGCGAGCTTCCGGGCATGAGCCCGAGCGCCGTGCCGAGAGCGATCGCGAGCATCGCGACGACGCCTGCGATTAACATCGGATCAACCTAAGGCAGCGCCTTCGGACCGTCCACACGCGCACAGCTTGCTCCTCGAACGATGGTGACTAGAAGGCCTTGACCCTGAAACGCGCCGCGCAGTATGGCCGCATTCCGCCCTCTGGTCAGCCGACCGGCCGCGCTCTATATCAGTCGACCGTCGAAAAACAGGAGCCTTCCATGCCTATCGAGCTTCCCGCATTGCCTTGGGCCGAAAACGCCCTCGCCCCGCACATCAGCGCCGAGACCATCCAGTACCACTACGGCAAGCACCATCAGGCCTACGTCACGAACCTCAACAAGCTGATCGACGGCACGCCGAACGCGACCAAGAGCCTCGAAGAGATCGTGAAGAGCTCCGAAGGACCCGTGTTCAACAACGCAGCGCAGGTCTGGAACCACACGTTCTACTGGAAGTCGATGAAGCCCGGCGGCGGCGGCAAGCCGACCGGCGCGTTGCTCGATGCGGTCAACGCCAGCTTCGGTAGCTACGAGAAGCTGCGCGAAGAGCTCACGGCCGCTGCGACCACGCAGTTCGGCTCGGGCTGGGCCTGGCTGGTCAAGGACGGCGCCAAGCTCGCGGTCAAGAAGACCCCGAACGCCGAGACCCCCCTCACCACCAACGCCAAGCCGCTGCTCACGCTCGACGTCTGGGAGCACGCTTATTACGTCGACTACCGAAACGCGCGCCCCAAGTACATCGAGACGTTCTTCGATCACTTGGTCAACTGGGACTTCGCGGCGTCGAACCTGTAAGCGAAGCGGTTAACAACAAACGGCCAGCGCGCTTCACGCGTGCTGGCCGTTCGTGTTTAAGCGATCGAGTCTAAGCGATCGAGCTCAGCCGAAGACGCCGAGCGGAACTTTCTGGCTGAAGCCTTTCGGCCAAACA
>JAYUYY010000711.1:0-9958 GCA_043752225.1 Sandaracinaceae bacterium
GCAATACGCGCAGCCGCAGTATGCCCAGCCGCAATACGCGCGACCGATGGCGGTCACCGCGACCGGCATCGCGGGCGAAGCGCTGCGCGACTACGGCGAAGCCGCGACCTATCAGCTGGTTCCGACCGCACCGCCCGTGAATCCCGCCGACATCGACTCCGCCGAGAACGCGGTCGAGGTCGTAGTGATGTGGGGCGAGCTCAGCATCCTGCACGTCGAGCACCTCTCGCCACCGCGCTCGTTCTACGTCGGTGAGTCGACTGATGCGAAGGGCAAGCCGACCACCGATTTCTTGATCGGCTCGGAGAGCATCGGCGCAGAGCGCTTGCCGATCACGGTGGAGTCGGGCGCGAGCGTCGCGGTCATCGTCCCTGCGGGCGCGACTGGCGATGTCACGATCAACAACCAGTTGATCACGTTTCAAGAGCTCGCGGGCCAAGGCCAGATGCAAGCTGCATCCGAGCCCGCGGGCGCGATGCAGTATCCGCTCCCGTCAGGCGCAACCGCGCGCGTCAACTATCGCGGCTTCACGTTCATCGTGCGGCCGATGTCCGCTGCGCGCCGTGTCGGCGTGGGCGGCACGCCTTTCCCGGCTTGGAAGGATCAGGCTTGGACGCTGGCTTCGATGGCGTTCCACATCGGCTTGCTCCTGCTCTTCTACTTCCTGCCCCCGCGTTCGTCGTCGCTCTCGCTCGATCTGCTCAACGCCGACTCTCGTCTCGTGAAGTACTTGATCGAGCCGCCCGAGACCCAAGAAGAAGAAACTCCCGAATGGCTCGATGAGAGCAAGATGGAGGAAGAGGAGGGCGGCAAGGGCAAGCGTCACAAGGACGAAGAAGGGCAGATGGGTAAGAAGGACGAGAAGAAGACCAAAAATAAGTTTGGTATCGAAGGTCCTCAAGACAACGAAGATCCCCACATGGCGCGCGAGGAAGCCAAGGAGATGGCGGCGAATGCCGGCATCATCGGCATCCTGAAAGCCAGCGTGGGCGCATGGAACTCGCCGACCTCGCCCTACGGTCGCGATACCGCTCTCGGCGCCGACCCCATGAGCGCGCTCGGCGCTCTGATGGGTGACCAAATCGGTGGCAACTTTGGCTTCGGCGGCCTCGGTCTGCGCGGCACGGGTCGCGGCGGCGGAGGTACGGGCGAAGGCACCATCGGCCTCGGCAACATCGGCACCATCGGTCACGGTGCAGGTGGCGGCGAAGGCTCCGGCTACGGCCGTGGCGCAGGCGGCTTCCATGGCCGCGACGCGAAGGTTCCGCGCATTCGTTCCGGTAAGGCCGACGTCCGCGGCTCGCTCTCGAAGGAAGTTATCCGCCGTATCATCAACCGTCACATCAACGAGGTGCGGTTCTGTTACGAGCAGGAGCTCAATCAGCGTCCCGACCTGCAAGGCCGCGTCGCGATCCAGTTCATTGTCTCGCCGACCGGCGCCGTGCAAACGGCTGCTGTGAACAGCTCGGACCTGGGCAACCAGAAAGTCGAGCAATGCATCGTGAGCGCAGTGCGTCGCTGGAGCTTCCCGTCGCCTGAAGGCGGAGGCATCGTCGTCGTGACGTATCCGTTTGTGCTTCAGCAGACGGGCGGCTGATCAGCTCACGATGCGCACACGCGGGCGGGCGTTCCCCGGTTCACGCGCGCGAAGACCCGCGCGCGTAGCCGGAAGGGGCGTCCGCTCACGTGTTTTCAGACCCAAGCGTCGTTCCGCTTCAGATGGTCTAGCGCGTCACGGGCTCCCCGAAATCAACGGCGAATTCGGGCCCTTGCAGCGCAAGCTTTCAGACGTTCTTAGTTGAGTCGTCCCAGCAACCTCCGTACCATGCGAACTCTCCGCCGAAGGAGCCCGGTTATGAAGCTCTCGAATGCAGTAGCGATCGGTTCAATCGCGTTGTTCTTGTGCACCGCAGCGGACTGCTCGCGTGCCCGAGTCGAGTCGATGAACAAGATGAACGAGGGCGTGATCGCCGCGCAGCAAAAGCGCTTCGATGACGCGGTGAAGCTCCTCGAGAGCGCCTCGGCGATCGACCCGCAGAACGATCAAACGTTCTGGAACATGGCGATCGTGCATATGGAGATGCGCAAGTACGAACGTGCTCGCGATGATCTGCAGAAGGCGATCGCGGTCGACGGGACTTCGGCCAGCTATCACGAGAAGCTCGGCACGGTGTTGATCGAGCTCAAGGATTGGCCGGCGGCGAAGTCGGCGCTCTCGAAGTCGGTCGAGCTCGAGCCCGCGCTGTTCAAGGCGTACTACAAGCTCGCGCAGGTCGACGAGCAGCTCGACGATCAGCAGAGCGCGCTCAAGAACTACACGCTGTCGTGCGAGAAGGGCCCGCGCTTCTTGGAGGCGTATTCGGCGCTCGGTCGTTTGTACGCCGACCTCGGTTATCTCGAGCAGGCCGTTCAGGTGTTGACCGAGGCGACGAAGGTCGCGCTCGTGGGCACCGAAGAAGAAGCGCAAGTGCATCACTTGCTCGGAACCGTGTACCAGCAGCAGAAGAAGTACGACGATGCAGTCCGTGAGTTCCGCGCAGCGCTCGAGGTTGTGCCCGGCATGCGCGACGCTCTGTTTTCGCTCGGTTGGACCTACGAGCTGCAAGGCAACCGCGAGGAAGCCAAGCGCTATTTGAAGAAGTTCGTGGACATCGCTGGCGCAGAGGCTCCGGCTCACTACGTGAAAGCCGCGCGCGACAAGCTCGCGGAGATGGCAGAAGGTTTCTGATCTCGATGCGACTCGGGTGAGAGCTGTCGAGAAGCCGTTCGAAAAGCAGGAAGTTTTTGAGACGAACGCCGGGCGTGATGACGCGTCCGGCGTCGTGCGATCCTGGAGCAGGGGTGCGCAGAGTGCCTACAGGGTCGAGTGAAGAAAATCGTGCCGTGTGGAGCGAGCACAAATAGGGTTCGAGGAGGCATCGGTGTCGGACAACGACGTTCCCGTTACGACCGAGTCCGAAGAGGCTGAGGGGTCGGCCGAAGCGCGCGGTGGTGCAGATGACGCGAGTCATCAGGATGGCCACGCGGCTGGCACGAATGGCGCGCCGCGAGAGCTCACTGCGGACGAGCGCGCGAAGCTCACCGAGCTCGACGCGGCGCTCGCGAAGTTCCTCGATCAAAAGCGCTGGTCCGACGTCATCAAGACGACGCTGGCCAAGGCCGAGATCGTCCAGGACGGAGCGACCAAGGTCGGCCTGCTCGCGGACGCGGGCCGGATGTACCTCGAGCGCTCCTCGAATCAGGCGGAGGCGATCAAGTGTTATCGCCGCGCGCTCGATCTCGATCCGACTCACGCCGAGGCGATCGAGAAGCTCAAGGACATGTACGAGAAGCGCCGCGACTGGGAACGCCTGGTCGAGGTCATGCGTACGGAATGCAACCTGCTCGACCCGGCGGCGCAGCCGGCGCGGCGCGTGCAGATCGCGTTGCTCGCGACCGAGCGCCTGCGTAAGCCCGAGATCTGCATCGACCTGTGGCGCGACGTGCTCACGGTCGACCCGAACCACGGCGAAGCGATCGCAGCGCTGATCGGCCTGTACGAGCGCGCGCGTGAATGGGGCGCGCTCGCCGACGTGCTCGAGCGCAAGACGCACACGACGCCGGAGCGCACCGAACAGCTTCTGCTCTTGCAGAAGCTCGGCATGATCTACGCCGACAAGCTGAACAGCGATGAAGGTGCGATCGAAACGTTCAAGCGCGTGCTCGAGCTCGATCCCGAGGATCGCCGCGCGCAAGAGCAGCTCAAGAAGCGCTTTGCGGCAGCGCACGCGTGGGATGAACTCGAGAAGTTCTACGGAGCGCGCGCGCAATGGGACGAGCTGATCCGCACGCTCGAGCGCGCGGCCGACGCCAAGGAATCCGAGAACTCGGAGCGCATTACGCTCTTGTTCCGCGTCGCGCGCTTGTTCCAAGACAAGCTTGGCAAGCCCGATCGCGCCGCGAAGGCGTACGAGAAGGTGCTTTCGCTCGATGCGCAGAGCCTCGAAGCGGCCGAAGCGCTGACGCCGATCTACGAGCAAGCGGGCGATGCGAAGAAGCTCGTCAGCGTTTACGAAGTGCGCCTCGGGCACATCGAGGATCCGGAAGAGCGCGTGGTGCTGCTGCGTGAGGCAGGCCTGCTCTACGAAGAGAAGCTCAAGGATGCGGGCCTCGCGTTCGAGCGCTTCCTCGAAGCGTTCAAGCTCGACGCGTCGCGCGATGTGATCCGCGAGGACCTCGAGCGCATCGCGACCAAGACCAAGGATTGGGAGCGCTTGTTCGGCGCGTACGCCGACGTGATCGAAGACGCGCCGTCGGACGACGCGATCGAGCTGCGCATCGCGTACGGTCGCGTGCTCGTCAACGCGGGCAGGGCGCAAGACGCGGTGACGCAGTACCGCGCGGTCTACGAAGAGCGCGACGATGATGCGCGCGCGATCGAAGCGCTCGAGACGCTGTACCGAGAACTCGGCGATTCCGCGAAGCTCTTGCAGGTGATCGAGCGCCGCGCGGAGCTCGAAAACGATCCGGATGCGCGCAAGCGCCTCGCGTACGACATCGCGCGCCTCTACGACACCGAGCTCGGCGATGTCGACAAGGCGATCGCGGCCTACCGGAACATCCCGCTCGAGTTCGGTGAGCAGGAGCGCGAGGCCTACGGCGCGCTCGAAGAGCTCTACGAGCGCGGCAAGCGTTATCAAGATCTCGGCGACCTGCTCGAGCACCGCATCGACCTCGGACCCGAGAGCGATGAAGAGCTTGCGGCGCTGAAATTCCGGCTCGCCGGCGTGCTGCTCAAGCATTTGGACGACAAGGCGCGCGCGCTCGAGCTGTATCGCGAGGTGCTCACGCTCTTGCCGGAGCACGAAGGCGCGCTCGTCGCGCTCGAGAGCTTGCTCTCCGACGCAGCGCTCGGCGCAGCCGCGGCTGCGATCCTCGAGCCGGTATACGAGGCCAAAGGCGACTGGAAGAAGCTCGTGCACGCGCTCGAGGTTTCGCTCGGCTCGATCAGCGATGCGAGCCAGCGCGTGGACGTGATGACCAAGGTCGGTGAGATCTACGCCGACCAGCTGCGCGATACGCCGAGCGCGTTTACCGCGTATTGCCGCGCGATGCGTGAAGCACCCGAGAACCCGGGGATCGCCGCGCGCTTGGAAGAGCTCGCGAGGGCGGATGAGCGGATCGCCGAGATGGTCGTCGTGCTGGGCGAGCTCGCCGAAAAGACGAACGACCCGGACTTGGCGCGAACGCTGTGGATTCGCTCCGCGCAGCTCCACGATCAAGATCTCAATAACGTCGATGCCGCGGTCGCGGCGTACAACAAGGCGCTCGAGCTCGAAGCCGGCGACATGGAAGTGCTCGGCGCGCTCGAGGCGCTGTACGGGCGCACCGAACGCTTTCGCGATTTGCTATCCGTCCTGCGCGTCAAGGCGCAAAACCTCACCGAGCCCGGCGCGCAAGAAGCCGTGCTGGCTCAGATGGCGGCGATCCACGATCTGCGTCTCGGCGAGCGCGAGTATGCGGTGAAGCTGCATCATGAGGTGCTCGAGCTCGACCCGGCGAACGTCGCGTCGCTTGCAGCGCTCGATGATCTGTTCGAGCGCGGGGGCCAATGGGCCGAGCTCGCCGAGAACGTTCAGCGCCAGCTGTCGATGGCCGAGCAAGAAGACGCGCGCGTGCGTTTGATGCTTCGCCTCGGCGGCATTCGCGAGCTGCGCATGGGCTCGATCGAAGGTGCGATCGAGATCTACCGCGAGGTGATCGATCGCGACCAGACCAACCCGGACGCGCTCGCCGCGCTCGAGCGTTTGGTGGCGCGGCCGGAGCACGAGCTGCGCGTGGCCGAGATCCTCGAGCCGCTGTACCGCGGCACCGGTGAGACCGCCAAGCTGATCGGCGTGCACGAGATTCAGGTGCGCCACAGCGACGCGCCCGAGCGCCGCGTCGATCTTTTGATGCGCGTCGCCGACCTCTACGAGACGGCGCTCGACGATGTCCCGAGCGCGTTTCGCAGCACTGCGCGCGCGCTGGCTGAGGATTCTGCCAACCCGGCGATTCAGGAGCAGCTCGAGCGCCTCGCGGCAGGCGCAGGCGCTTGGCAAGAGCTCGCCGAGGTCTATGAGAGTCAGCTTGGTCGCATCGAGGACGCGCATCTCGGCGCCGCGCTGCACGCCAAGGCCGCCGAGATCCGCGAGAACAATCTCGGCGACCCGCGCGGCGCGATCGAGCACTACCGCAAGGTAGTCGAGCTCGACCCGACGAGCTTGCCGGCGGTCGAGTCGCTCGAGCGCCTGTATCAGCAGAGCGAGCGCTACGAGGATCTCGCCGCGGTCTTCTTGACCAAGGCCGGCATGCTCGACGAGCCCGTCGAGCGCAAGCAGCACACGTTCCGCGCCGGCGCGCTCTACGAAGACGTGCTCGAAAAGCCCGAGCAGGCGATTGAGGTCTTCAAGGGTTGGCTCGCGCAAGAGAGCGACGACGTCGATGCGCTCGATCGTTTGATCGCTCTCTACCTGAAGCTCAGCCGCTACGAAGACCTGCTGCAGGCCTACGGCCAGAAGGCTGACATCGTCGGCGATCCCGACGAGAAGAAGGATCTCTACATCGAGATCGGATCGGTCTTCGAGCATCGGCTGCGCAAGACCGACAAGGCGATTGCGACCTATCAGCGCATCCTCGAGATCGATCCGGAAGACGGCGTCGCGCTCGAGCGGCTCGACGTTCTCTATCAGGCGACCGAGCAGTACGAAGAGCTGCTGACCGTGCTCGAGCGCGAAGCGGATCTCGCGACCGATCCGAGCGTCGCGATCGGCTTCCAGTATCGCTGCGGTGAGCTGTTCGAGCTGCGCTTGAACGATGCGTTTCGCGCGGTCGAGGTCTATCGAAATATTCTCGACGTGATGCCCGATCATACGCAGGCGCAGCATGCGCTCGAGCGCATGATCGACGCCGGCAAAGAGGCCGTGCAGGCCGCTACCGTGCTCGAGCCCGTGTACCGCGCTGCGGCCGAGTCGCAGAAGCTCGTGCGCGTGCTCGACGTGCTGGTCACGGCCGACGAAGACGTGCACCGCAAGGTCGACTTGCTGCACCAGATCGCCGACCTGCACGAGGTTCACCTCGAGCAGCCCGCGCTCGCGTTCGAGGCGCATGCGCGCGCGCTGCCGTACGACAACCAGAACGAAAAGACGCTCAACTCGATCGAGATGTTTGCCGAGCGGCTCAACGTGTGGCCGCAGCTCGTGCAGCTCTACGATGCCGAGATCGCGCGGCTGCGCACTGAGGATCCGACGCTCGCGATCGACATCGCGCTGCGACTCGCGAAGCTGTGCGAGGTCTCGATCGGCGATGTCGACGCGGCGATCGATCGCTATCGCATCGTGTTCGACGCCGACCCGGCGCATCTCGAAGCGCTGCAAGCGCTCGATCGTTTGTACGAAGCGTCGGGCAGGTTCCGCGAGCTCGCGGACGTTCTCGCGCGTGAAGCCGAAGTCGCGCCGAGCCCCGACGAAGTGCTCGAGCTGCAGTTCAAGCTCGGCCAAGTGTTGCAGCACCGCTTGGGCGAAACCGAGCGTGCGATCGGTCAGTACAAAGAGATTCTCGCCGCAGCGCCCGAGCACGAAGGCGCGCTCGCCGCGCTCGAAGGCTTGTTCGCGCAAGGCACGTCGGTCGGACCGATCGGCGAGATCCTCGAGTCGCTCTATCGGATGCAGGACGCGTGGGACAAGCTCGTCGGCGTCCAGCAGGCGTTGCTCGGCACGATCGCGGACACCGAAGAGCGCGTCGCGACGATGCACCGCATCGCCGAGATCGCGGAGCAGCGCGTCGGCAACTACGAGCTCGCATTCACCTGGATGCAGCGCGCGCTGATCGAGGATCCGCACCACGACAACTCGCAGTCCGAGGTCGAGCGGCTCGCAGGAGCGGTCGATGGTTGGGCCGTGCTCGCCAGCACGTACGCGCAGATCCTCGGTGAGCAGCATCCGGCTGGGTTCAAGGTCGAGATCGCCAAGCGCCTCGCGCGCGTGTTCGAAGAAGAGCTCAACGATGTCGCGCGCGCCGAAGAGGCGTACCGCTACGTGATCGCGCTCGACGCGAAGGACGATGACGCGCTCATCGCGCTTGATCGCATTTACACCGAGAACGGGGCCGGCCGTGCGCTCGCCGAGACGCTGCGGCTGCGCGTCGCAGCCTCATCCGCGGGTAGGGCCCGCATCGAGCTGATGCATCGGCTCGGCATGGTGCTCTACGACCAGGTCGGGATCGCCGCGGAAGCGACCGAGGTCTTTGCCGCGCTGCTCAAAGAGGACGAAGAGCACGAGGACACGATCCGCGCGCTGCAGAACGTCTATCTGGTTACGCAGGACTGGCAGCGCCTGTTCGACGCGTACGAGAAAGAGCTAGCGGTCGTGGTCGGTGACTCGGCGCAGGCCGAGATCTACGGGCGCATGGCGATGCTGGCTTGGACCAAGCTCAGCGATCTCACGCGCGCGGTCGCGCTGCTCAAGCAAGTGCTCGACCTGCTCGGCGAAGATGCCGAAGCGCTCAACGCGCTCGGCAACATTTACGCGCTGCAAGAGAACTGGACCGACTTGGTCGACGTGCTCGAGCGCGAGGTCGCGGTCGCGGACAGCGACGAGAGCCGCGTGCGTGTCTACGCCGACCTCGGTCGGATTTGGTACTCGAAGCTGCACCGCGATCGAAACGCGCTCGAGAGCTGGGAGCGCGCGCTCGATATCGATCCTGGTTACACCGACGCGCTGTTCGCGATGGGTGAGATCCATCGCGCGGCCGGCGCATACACCGAGCTTGTCGACACGCTGCATCGCGTGATCGACGTCGGCACTGCGACGCTCGACGACGCCACGATCGAAGGCGTCTACATGCAGCTCGGCTCGATCTACGATAACCAGTTGTCGCAGCCGCCGGACGCGATCGACGCGTACCGCCGCGCGCTCGAGCTGAGCCCTCGCAACTACGGTGCGATGGACGCGCTCGAGCGCATCCACGGCTCACTCGAGCAGTGGGAAGAGTGCATCGAGATCATGGGCAAGCGCGCGGATGCGCTCGACGAGCCGCGCCAGAAGATCCTGGTCCTGCTCGAGACCGCGCGGATGTGGGAAGACAAGCTGCAGGCGCGCGATCGCGCCGTGGCTCCGTTCATGCGCGTGCTCGGGATCGATCCCTTGCACGACGGAGCGTTCGCGCAGCTGGAAGCGATCTACCGCGAGCAGACCCGCTTCAGCGACCTGATCGATCTGTACTTGGCGCGCGTAGAGGCGACCGAGAGCGTCGACGAGCGCGTGTCGATCCTGCGCCGTGTCGCGCAGGTCAACGAGCGCGACCTCGGCGACAAGAACCAAGCGTTCGAAGCGCTGCAGCTCGCGTGGACGCAGGACTTCACGAACGAAGAAACCGCGCGCGATCTCGAGCGCATCACCGGTCTGACTCAGCGCTGGAAGGAGCTGCTCACCACAGCGAATCAAGCGCTCGAGGACACGCCGGAGAGCGAGCAGCCGATTCGCAACGCGATCTGCGTGAAGGCTGCGCGCTGGTACGCGCGCGAAGGTCACCCCGAGTACGCGATCCCGTTCCTGCAGCAAGTGCTCGCGATCGATCCGCTCAACCTGCCTGCCATGAAGCAGATGGCGGACCTGTACCAAGAGACCCAGCAGTGGCCGGCGTACGCGCAGGTGCTGCGCAAGCTCTCCGAGATGACGGAGGATCCGAACGAGCGCGCCGAGGTTTGCGTGCGCATGGGTCAGCTCCAAGAGGAGCACTTCCACTCGGCCGAGCAGGCGATCCGCAACTACCGCGCGGCGCTCGATACCGTCCCGCGGCACCTCGACGCGCTCAAAGCGCTCGAGCGCATCTACCGCAATCGCGCCGAGTGGTCGGACTTGATCGACGTGCTCAAGCGCAAGGTCGAGGCGACTGAAGACCGTCCGCAGGTGCTTGCAGCCAAGCTCGAGCTCGCCGAGAC
>JAYUYY010000712.1:0-3988 GCA_043752225.1 Sandaracinaceae bacterium
CGAGTCCCGCGATCAGGTTCAAGAGCGTCGATTTGCCGGAGCCCGACGGGCCCATCAGCGCTTCGAACGCGCCCTTCTCGATGTCGAGGCTGAGGCCGGACAGCACCTCGACCGTCTCGCGGCCACGCGTGTACGACTTGCCGACGTTCTCGACGCGGATGACGACCGGCTTTGCGCCGTTGCCACTCTTTGCTTCATCAGCCATCTCAGTTCTTCTCCTTAATGCGCTGACCATCGGCGAGCGTCTCGGGCGGATCAGCGACCACGCGCGTGCCGGCTGCGGGGCCGTTCAAGACTTCAAAGCCGGCACCTAGCGCTTCGCCGACCTCGATCGAGCGCATGCGCACCGCGCCGCTCTCGACCGTGAACACAACCTTGTTGCCACCGCGCTCAGCGATCGCCGACGCGGGCACGACCGTCTTGGGCTTCTGCGCCATCTGTGCGGCATCGATCGGCTTGTTGAGGAAGCTGACGCGCGCGGACATGTCCGGCAGCACCCCTTCCAGCGGATCGACGAACTTCACCTTCACGCCGACCGTCGCCTTGGCGCGATCGACCTTGGGGTTGATCTCGACCGCTTCACCGCGATAGCGCCGCGTCGGAAACGCATCGAGCGCGATCTCGCACGGCGAGCCGAGCGTCACCATGTGCAGGCGCGCTTCAGGAATGTCGGTCTCGACCATCAGCGTGGTGAAGTCGGCCAACTCGATCACCTTCTGATCGTTCTCGCCGGTCGCAGCGCCCAGATCTGCGCCGACGATCTCACCGACCTCGGGTGGTTTGTTCACGACCGTGCCGGACATCGGCGCGAGCACTTGCATGTATTGCAGGTCGACCTTCAGCGCAGAGACCTCGGCTTCGATCGCCTTCACTTCGGCTTCGGCGGCGCGCACGCCCTCACCGAGCGAAGCGACGCGCGCGTCGAGATCATCGGCGGTCGCCGTGGGCGCGACGCCGTTTTGCGCGAGCACACGTGCGCGTTCGGCTTGCTGACGCGCCTCGGCCACGTTCGCCCGTGCGGTCGCCACACGCGCTTGCGCGGCGGCTGAGCGCATCCGGGCCGCCTGAATGCCGGCTTGGCGATCGGCTTGCTCGAGCTCGAACAGCACCGCGCCTTCTTTCACTTGCTCGCCTTGGCGCACGTTGAGCTTGGCGATGCGGCCGGGGATCTTGGCCCCGACGCGCGACACGCGCTGCGCCTCGACGTAGCCGCTGGAGGTCAGCTCGATCGAAGCTTGCACCGGCGAGTAGCTCGACAGCTCGGTGACGGAGACCTCGGTCTTCATCACTTGCGACTTCATATAGGGGAGCGCGAGCGCGTAGGCGGCATAGCCGAGGCCGCCGAGCACCACGATCCAGATCAGCACGCGCTTCCACGGACTGCTGCCGCTCGGAGGTGCGCCCCGATCGATGGTCAGAGAAGCGAGGTCGCTCGAGAGTTGATCGGACACACGCACCCGCCTCTCATCCATCCAAGAATCGGACGCGCAAACGGCAGCGCGCAGTGGTTTGCTCCGCGCAAAGGGGCGGCGCGGGCAGGCCTATATTGGGCAAAAGGGCCCGCAAGGCAACCTTCGTCCGAGTGACAATGGGCGTTTCAGGCCGGAGGCTTTTGCCAGCAGTCAAAGGAGTTTTAAGCGGGCAGCGCGAGCAACACGTCGATCAGCGCCGCGACCGAAACAACCTTGGGCACATCCGCACGGTCCTGGTACGCGCCCGCGGTATCCACGAGCACGCCGTGCATGCCTACGCGCTCGGCACCGCGCACGTCGACTTCCGGGATATCGCCCGCGTACACGCAGCGCTCGGCGTGGACCCCGAGCCGGACGAGCGCGCGCCGAAAGATCTCGGGATCCGGCTTCTGCACCCCCTCGAGATGCGAGTCGATCACGAGCTCGAAAAAATGGAGCAAGCCGACGCGCTCGAGCATCGCTCGCAGCCGACCCTCGGAGTTCGAGACGATCGCGAGGCGAATGCCCGCGGCGCTCGCGCGGCCGAGCGCTTCGCACAGCCCGACCGGCACCTTGCGCCAGAAATACTGCTCGTCATGCGCGCGGCGCAGTGCGGGCAGCTGCGCGCGCGCGCCAGCGTCGGTTGCGCCCGCGAGCACGAGCAGCTCGTGCATGAGCACGTTCCAACCGTCCTCGTGGTGATGCCCCAAGGCCAAGCGCGCTTGATAGGCACGCTTGGCCAGGTGCAGAGCAGCATCGAGGCGCTCGGCTGCGAGCGACAAGCCCCCGATGCGGAGCACGTCTGCGACCGCCTCGGCATCGAAGAAGATCAGCGTGTCGCCCGCATCGAGCAGCAGCGCTTGCGGACGTCGAGTGAGGGTCAGCCCGGCGATCACGATGCGCGGAGCCTACTACGGGCGTGTGCAGTTACAGCGCTAGTTGCGGCGCTAGTTACAGCGCCAACTACGGGCGCGGACCGCAGTCGGTGCAATCGGTGCCGAACGCGCAGAAGTTCGTTTCCGATTGGTCTCCGCCGTCGTCGCAGAAATCGTCCGCGATATTGCCTGGGCAGTTGTCGCTGCAGCCGCCGGGACCCACGGGCTCGCCGTCGCCGGGATCACCCCCCACGTCGGTCGCGACCCCGACACCCGCTTGGTCGTTGAGCGTGTCGAGCACGCCCGGGCACTCCATCTCGAACGCCACGCATTCCGCCGGTTGAGCGACCATCATCATGCCGGGACCCATCACGCTGACCGGCGCGTCGCAGCTCAGCATCGAGAGCTGATCGTTGAAGGTAACAAGCGATGCGCCGAAGCAGCTCTCGAGCTCACCGGCCGTAGCCGTGCAGCCCGCAAACGCGGTCATCAGCGCCGCGGGCGTGCAGGTGCTCTCCTCGGTCGTCATGCCAGGATTCGCAGCCGCATCCGCCACGCATGTCGTAACCATCTGCTCGCATGCTGCTTGATCGACCGTCAGCATGCCGTCGGCGCCCTGCGTCAGCGAGAACACAACGGCCAGCAGCGTGCATGAATAGCGAGCGAGGTCTTCATCCGCGAACGACTCATCGAAGCTCGCTTGCAGCGTTTCGCAGGTGCTCTGGGCTTCGGTCGCCGTGAGCGACGACAGCGCTTTGCCCGAGGGCAAGCCCGTCGAGGGATTGCCGGCGCTGCCGCTCGCACCCGAGCTCCCGCCGCTCGTTCCGCTCATCCCACTCGCACCACTCGCACCGCCCGCGTTCGCACCGGCGGTGCCACCCGACCCGCTGTCTCCATCGCCGCCGCCGCCACCACCTGGGCAACCGCAGAGCAGCTGAAAGCAGGCCAAGATCACAAGCGACTTAATCGAACGCATAAGGCACCCCTCCACTGGAATTGAACGACTGGTCCGAGACGACCGACCCCGCGCGAGCTTCTATTCTCGATCAAAGAAGCCAGCGTAATCCGACGAACGCTTGATCGGTGGTCTCGTAGACCTTTCCAAGCGTAGCGCCGGGCTGGGACAGCGCGCGAGAGCCGCCACCGCCCAAGACGTATGCGCCAACCTCAGCGTACAGCTGCTCCCAGAGCCGCAGCTCCACGCGCGGCGTGAACAAAAACGTCGGGCCATTGAGCACGCCGCCTGCGAGCTCGAGCTTGAGCCCGATCGAAGGCACGGCGCGGGCGATGAACCCGACCGCGGCAAACTGCCAGCGGCGCCCCGTCGTGAATAGCCAATTTTGGCTATCAGGGGGATCGGCCAACATGTACGCGCCCGACGCTTCGGCTGCGAGGACCCACTCTTCGCCGCCGACCCATTCGGCGCGCAGCGCGGCCTGCGCGATGTCGCTCTCTCGCGCGCGCGGCGCATCCATCGCGTTGCTCGGGGCGCCTGTTGCAAACAAGCTGCGGTCCATCGAGTACGCGAGCTCGACGCCGATCTGCGCGGGTCCGACCGCGGTCGCAGCATCCGCCGAGATCACCGCGAAGCGGCCGTAGTGCACGGAAGGCACAGAGCTGATCGGATCGACGCTCAGCGTCGGCAAGTGCTCGAGCGCGCTC
>JAYUYY010000713.1:0-9920 GCA_043752225.1 Sandaracinaceae bacterium
CGTGCTGCACGCGCACACGCAGGAGATCACGTTGCAGGTGATCTTGCGCACCGTGTTCGGCGCTGATGAAGGCGCCGAGGCGCAGCGCTTGGGCGAGCAGATCAAGCGCATGCTCTCACCGGCGGAATCGCGCATGGCGATCCTGCCGATGATGCTGTTGTCGGAGTACCCGAAGTCCGAGCGCCACGCGCCGTTCAAGTGGTTGCTCGGCGAGCGCAACCGTACCGACGCGATGCTGTACCGACAGATCGCGACGCGCCGTGCCGATCCCAAGCTCGCAGAGCGCAGCGACGTGCTCTCGATGTTGCTCGCCGCGCGCGATGAAGCCGGCGAAGGCATGACCGATGTAGAGATCCGCGACGAGCTGATCACCGCGCTAGCCGCCGGCCACGAGACCACCGCGACCGCGCTTGCCTGGGCGTTCGAGCGCATCCTCTCGAACCCGGAGGTCTACGATCGCTTGCGCGATGAGGTGCGCGCTTGCGAGACCGACGCGAACGGCAACCCGGTCTTGGAAAAGCTCGCGGCGCTGCCGTACCTGGACGCAACGATCAAAGAGACGCTGCGCTTACGCCCGGTGGTGCCGATCGTCGGCCGCGTGCTCAAGAAGCCGCATCGCATCGGCGGCTACGACTTGCCGGAAGGCGCGACGGTCGGCGCGTGCATCTACCTCGCGCACCGCAACCCTACGGTCTATCCCGATCCCGAAGCGTTCAAGCCCGAGCGCTTCCTCGGCGTGCAACCGGACACCGCGAGCTGGCTGCCGTTCGGCGGCGGCATCAGGCGCTGCATCGGCTTCGCGTTCGCGATGTACGAAATGAAGATCGTGCTCGGCACCATGCTCGCGGCCCGCGACTTCGAGCTCGCCCAACCCCCCAACGCCAAAACCACACGCCGCGCCATCACCTTCTGGCCCGAAGGCGGCACCCGATTGCGCGCGCGCAAGCGAGTCTTGGTGCCGGCGACGCGCGCTGCCTAATGGCGAAGAAGATTCGTGTTCGATTGCGTGTGTGAGCGAGCGCGCCCACAGGAAAAACCGGAACAATACTTCCTGTATTGTGAGGATTTTTCCGAGGACGTAAGCCGCTCACACGCGCAAGCGGACGCGAATCGCTACCAGCCGATGCCGACGGCGAGGGTCAGCTCGGTCGGATAGATGTTCCAGTCGTTGACGGCCGTGCAGTCGGTATTGAAGTCGCAGTAGTCGTAAAGGTTGGGCGAGAGCGGGATCAAGTTTTGATCCACGCGCAGCTCGGCATAGATGCGCGCCGAGGACGTGCGCATGAACATGACGCCGCCTTGAAGGTTCACCGCGAGACCTCCGCCGGAGAAGTCACCGAACATGAGGCGGGGCGAGACGCCGGCGCCGAGGTACGGCGAGATCGACGTCTGCGTGAGGTAATAGCTAGCGCCCAGGTGACCGACGAGCCCTCCGATCGAGTCGCCGGTGCTGCTGCCAGAGTCGAAGTTGCTCGGGAACATGAAGCCGCCACCAAACTCGAGGAAGTACACGGTGCCCTCGAGGCGCGCATCGAACTGCATGAGCAGCATCGGATCCACGTTGAAGTCTTCACCGATGATCGCAGCCGGGAACACGACACCCGTGCGCACGCCGAGCACCTTCTCGGTGAACGTGCGGTTCGGTCGTGCGCCTTCCTTGAGCGTCACCGTGTCGAGCGTCTGCGTGTTCTCGATGTCGGTGCGGCGCTTGAGCGCTGCAGCGATGCGCTCGGACACCGGCTGCATGTCGTCGAGCGAGTACGCGGTGGTCTGGGTTTGATAGAGCACGGTGCCGTGCTTGTTGTGAAGCTTGGCGCTGATTGCGATCCGCTGGCTGAGGCGCACGGCTTCGACCGTGATGTACTCGCTGAGATTGAGCGCGACCGCGGCGTCTTTCTCGGTGGCTTGCTGCGTGAGCACTGGGCCGGTCTCGGATGGACCGAGCACGGTCTCGCCGACTTGCGCTGAGTAGGACGACGTGATCAGCGCGCCGATCGCGTCCGCTTCACCCGCGGCAGGTTGGTCCCTTTGACTGGAAAAACTCCGGTATTGGCGAGAGCCGAACCGGCGGTGGACACCATAAGAAACATGGCAAAGATGAGCGTTCGCATAATTACAGACCCCTCCAGAGGCACTGTGTACCTACTGGACGACGGCCTAAGCAGGAAGCGAGCCATTCGGCCTAAGTTTGCATACACAGTGGGGCGATAGCGCTTAACCCGAATGGTTTCGAGCGAAGCCGCGCGAAACGCTGATCAGGCGAGCATGCAAGCAAGCATCGGCGGCCGCGCTGTGGCTCCGGCGGCACACGGTCAGCTGTGGCATCGCAGTCACAGTGTGAAGGTTCGATGTCCGACTCGCCTGCGAACCGCCTACAGACCGCTTACATCTAAAACGCGAGTAGCCGGCGCAGACCTGCGGCGGGACGCTCAACGCAACGAGACGCGTTCGACGTCGCCGTGCAGATGCGCATCTTCGGACCAGTCGCGATGGTTGCGCACTTGTCCAGCGGTGCGCACGGTCGCGAGCGCGCCAAGGTCGAGATCGGCGATCACCCAACCCGGCACATCGATCGGTCCCTGCGCCACGATCCCGTCACTGAGATGTCCGTAGTCCATCGGTCCATACAGAGCGGCGGCGCCATGATTGTCGTCGATCGCGTGCGACCACGAAGCGACGCCGACGGTCGCGGCTTGCACCACGTAGCACTGGTTCTCGAGCGCGCGCGCACGGCATGAGATCGAGACGCGGTGGTAACCGGCGAGCGCATCGGTGCAGCTCGGCACCAAGATGATCTCGGCGCCGGCTTCGACTTGGCGGCGCACGATCAGCGGGAACTCGCTGTCGTAACAGATCGCGACACCGATCGCGCCGAGCTCGGTCTCGATCACGCGCGTGCGACCCGGTACCGCTTCCCACTCCTCGCGCTCGAACGGCGTGAGCTGTTGCTTCTCGACCAGCGCGACGCTGCCGGTCGGAGCGTGCATGCGCGCGCGGTTGCGCACGTGTCCATCGGCCATGCGCTCTGGAAAGCTCGGCCCGAGGATGTACACGCCGTGCGTCTTGGCGAGCGTCGCGTGGATCTCGAGCATCGCGGGCAAGAGCGACTGCACGGCGTTCAGCTCGCTGTGCAAGCTCTCTTGTTCCTTCGAGGTGAGCAGCGAGCCGAGCTCGAGGCTGCCGTACTCGGGGAAGACGAGCAGCTGCGCGCCCTTGTGCTTGGCCTCTTGAACGAGCCGCGCTTGCTTGTCGCGGTACGCGAACAAGCTCGCGAGATGCTCGATCGGATACGCGCAGGTCGCGACGCGCACCACGCGTTGCGCAGGTCGCATGCTCATGCTTGAAGATCCTTGATCCAGAACATCATTGGCTTCGTTGTTTCACAGCACTGTTGCGCCGGATGCTCCCTATGGTCGCTTTGTAGCTCGCCGACGTCGCGCCAGGAGAGCTGTCCAACGATGTCTTTACGCGGGGTGTAGCCGCGCTTTAGCCAGAACGCGTCGTGCGGGAGGTAGTTGCTTGGCCGTGCGGGGTGATCCTCGGGCCGAACGACGGCGCAGAACGCAGCGATCCGAAAGCCGTGCACGCGTGCATGCGCTTCTCGGTGATCGAAGAAGAGATGGCCGATGCCTTGGCCGCGATACTCGGGCTGAAGGACCGACTCGCCGAAGTAGTAGACACCGCGCGGATCGATGCCAGCTTCGGCTAGCGTCGGTGCGAGGTCATCGCCGTGCTCGAGCATCGGCATCGCGGTGGATGCGCCGACGACTTGAACGCCGCGG
The DNA here is from genome assembly GCA_043752225.1 of Sandaracinaceae bacterium. GTDB lineage: Bacteria > Myxococcota_A > Polyangia > Polyangiales > JAFGIB01 > JAYUYY01. The sequence continues at coordinate 3,783 of JAYUYY010000713.1, forward strand.
CGCGCGATTACGATCACGCTGCGCTCGCTCGTCGCATAGCCGCGCAAGTAGCGCGCTTCGTTCTCGGGCGTGCCGACGTAGAGGTACGGATACTCGCGAAACACGGCGACGCGCAGCGTCGAGAGGTCGCCTAAGTACGCAAGCGCCGCGCGGCCGCTCACGGCTTCGACGATCAGGTCGCTCACGGCCGCAAGCTCCCGACGCTGATCTGCTGCAACCAGTCTTCGAGATTGTAGTAAGTCGTCACGCGCGCGATCTTCTTGTGCGAGACCTCGAAGAACGCACCGACTGGTAAGCGATACTTCTGCCCAAACGCAGGCGGGAAGCCGGCGTCGGCTTTGAGGTATTCGCCTTCGACCACCATCTCGGCTGCGAAGCGGCGACTGGTGGGCTCGCCGAGGATCACGAGGTCGCGCAGCTCCTCGCGGTAGCTCTCGTGCATGCGCTTGAGGAAGGCACCAAAGCGATCTTTGCCGACCTCGCGTTGGCCCTGGTTCACGTCGTGCGCGACGTCGTCGGCGAGCAGCACGAGCATCCCGTTGTAGTCGCGCGCGTTGAAGGCCCGGTAATACGATTCGACGAGGCCGATCGACATGCGGCGAACGGTACACCGAAAAGGCTGTATTCCCCGCAGATTTACCAGGGTTTCTCGGCGCGTCCGGCGCGAGCTCGCCGGGCTTTTTGCGTTGGGCGGGCGCCCGCTATGGATTGCGGGCAGCACGTGTCCTACACCTTGGCGAAGTGATTACATCCGGATCGAAATCGGTGAGCTCGGCGCGCGGCCTGCAACTCGGGGTTGGGACGATCGCCTGGCCGCTCGCGGCGCTTGCGATGTGCTTGCTGGCGAGCGCTTGCGACGACGAAGTCGGCACCGATGAAGGCTCGGTGCGGGAAAGCGGCGGCACGTACACGCCGCCGGACTTTGGTCCCATGGGCAACGCGCCGCCGGTCGTCACGCCCGACGTGATCATCACGCCGCGTCCGGTCGCGACCGCCGACGCGTCGGTCGACGCGAGCGATCCCGAGCCCGATGCCGAGGTGCTTTCGGTCTGCGGCGATGGTGTCGTCGATGGCGACGAAGCGTGCGATCCCGCGGCCCAAGCGTGCTGCAACGCGGGCTGCACCGGCGCGCTCGGCCTCGGCGAAGAATGTCGCGCCGCGCGCGGGGTCTGCGATGTCGCAGAGCTGTGCGATGGAGCGAGCCTCGAGTGCCCGGCCAACGCGCTGCGCGACAACACGTTCGTGTGCCGCGCCGCGGATGCGAACGATTTATGCGACGCGCCCGAGCTGTGCACCGGCGCGTCGAGCGTGTGCCCCGCGGCCGACGTGCGCTTGACCGACGGCGCAGCGTGCAACGCTGGTCGTGGCGCATGCTGGAGCGATGTGTGTTGCCCCGGCACCACGCAGAGCACCGGCGGGCTGTGCAGCTTCGATGAGGGCGAGAACATCACCTTCGTGACGTCGACTAGCAGCACCGGCGCGCTCGGCACGCTGGCTGCGGCGGACACGCGCTGCAACACGCTCGCTGCGGCCGCGAGACTCGCGGGCACCTATCACGCGTGGCTCAGCTACGGCACCGCCGGCGCAGCGCCGCTGCACGCGCGCGAACGCATCAGCCAAGGCCCGTACCTGCGCGTCGATGGCGCGGTGATCTCGCCCAGCCGCGACGTGCTGATCCGCAGCGGCACGCTCAGCAATCCGATCAACCGCACCGAGCAGAACGACACGCGCAACACGGCGGTTTGGACCGGCACTGACAACGTCGGCGCGTTCACGGGCAACGTCTGCAACAACTGGACGATCGGCACGAGCACACCGATCGGCACGGTCGGCAGCAGCGCGCTTGCGACCGCCGGCTGGACTCAGAACGCTGCGCCCACCTGCGACACGCAAGCCGCGCTCTACTGCATCCAAGACGATTGCGATGGCACGGCGTACGTGGATTTTGCAACCGACAACAACCACTGCGGCGCTTGCGGCAACGCGTGTCCGGCCGAGCTGACGTGCATCGAAGGCGAGTGCGGCGCGTACGTGTTCATCACCAGCACGACCAGCAGCGGAACCGCGATCAACGGCCTCGCGAACGGTGATGACCTTTGCAATGCGCGCGCGGCCAGCGTCAGGTTGCCGGGCACGTTCCGCGCGTGGCTGAGCTCGAGCACGGTGGCTGCGCCAAGTCGCGTAGTCGATGCTCCTTATTACAGGCTCGACAACCTGCCGATCGCGACCGGGCTCGCGCACTTGCTTAGCTCCGCTACGACGCCGCTGAGCAACCCGATCAACCTCGACGAAACCGGCGCGGTCACGGCACTTACGCAGGTGTGGACCGGCACGAGCGCGACCGGCGTAACGACGGCGAATCTGATGTGCCTCACCGACTGGACGGGCGTGGGCACCACGCGCGCGTCGCCCGGCACCTATGGAACGCCGAGCTCGACCGACGGCACCTGGACCAACGCGGGGACGCGGCTGTGCAGCGGTCAAAGCGCGCTGTACTGTTTCCAGGTTCTGCGCTGAATGGCGGCGAAGGATTTCTCGCTGCCCGCGGCGCTCGAGGCGCTCTTACAAGAGGTCTGCGCGCAGCACGGCGTGCCAGAGCGACAGCACGATGAGCTGCGCTCGATGCTGCTGCGGTTTCCGGGCAGCTGGGCGGCGTGTTGCAAAGGCAAGTGCGACCCGTGCGTCGATGATCAAGCGCGTATCGCGCATGAGGTGCTCGCGAGATGGGCGCCGCGCCGACCTCCGTACCTGCGCGAGTGATCGAGCGACAAGTCCGCCGCACATCGCATGCGCACGCGTGCCTCAGCGAGGCGTGGACGTCGCAAGCAACGAACGCGGACCTCACGATTCTGCGTATTACATGCGCATTCGTTCGGGCACACGATGTGCAAGCGCTCGGCGCTCCAACGGAGGGTTCACATGCGCCTTTTGACTTCGCTGCGTCGCGGTCTCTTTTTCTTGCTGCTGTGCATTCTCGCAGCGTGTGCTTCTGCATGTGACCTAAACGGGTCAGAGAGCTCGAGCTTTCACGTCGACCGCGATGACGTCGCGCTCACGCCCGATGGCGCAGTACCGGATGGCACTGAGGTCGATGCGACCGACTTCTCCGAAGCTCCACCCAACGCACCGCCGCCACCCGCGAGCTGCGGTGACATGAACGGGGGAGGCGATCAGCATGTCGACTTCGATGCGCTGTTCGACACTAAGGTCGAAGAGAAGCCGATCGCGGAGGCTCGTCAGTCCGAGCTGCTCGCGCTGCGCTACGACCTACGCGATCGCCCCTCGGACGAGGTCGAGATGTCGGGCGGCAAAGCGATTCAAACGCGCGTGCGCGTGCGTTTGCCCGTGGGTCATACGTGGGAATCGCTCGCTGCGCTGAGCCCCGAGGAGATCCGCGAACAGGATGTGTGGCCCGCGGGCTTCTTCCCGCTGCCCCATCCCAAGCAGCCCGAAGGCGGCATGCTCTTTCCGAAGTCCACGATCCGCGAGGTGCGCGATCAGACCGATCGCAACTTGCAGCGCTTCGATCTCGACTTCGACTTGCCCGAGCGCTTTCTCCCCGACTTCCCGCCGCCGATCTTTCTTACGACGCGGCCCGATCTCGGGGACGTGTCGCAGGGCGAGCTCGTGACCAGCGATAACTTTTTCGAGCTCTTCAAGTGCATCTTGAATCCAAAGCAGCTCGACGGTTTGCGCCTGCTCGTCACGCCGTTTCCGCAGCAGCAGTTCAACGCGACCGATGATCGCCGCTCGGAGCGCCCGAGCCTCGGCGTTGCGTGCTTGGACTGCCACATCAACGGTCACTCGAACGGCGCGACGCACCTCGTCGGCGATATCCGGCCACAGGAGAATCGCCATCGCATCGATACGCCTTCGCTGCGCGGCGTGAACGTGCAGGAGATCTTCGGCTCACAGCGCGCGCTCCGGAGCGTCGAAGACTTCACTGAGTTCGAGCAACGCGCGGCGTACTTCGATGGCGATCCGGTGCTCGCGACCAAGAAGGGCGTCAGCCCGCTCGATCGCGGAACTCAGGTCCACCACATGTCCGAGATGCAGAAGATCTTGGACTTCCCGCCGGCGCCCAAGCTCGGTCTCGATGGCCGACTCGATCCGACCAAGGCGACCGAAGCCGAGCTGCGCGGCGAAGAGCTGTTCTTCGGCAAGGCCGAGTGCGCGAGCTGCCACAGCGGCCCGTATTACACCGACAACACAATGCACGACCTGATGATCGAGCGCTTCTTCGAGCCGCGCATCATCAACGGCATCCTCGCGACAGCCGAAGGGCCGATCAAGACGTTCACGTTGCGCGGGATCAAGGACTCGCCGCCGTACTTTCACGATGGGCGCTTGCTCACGCTGGAAGACACGATCGAGTTTTTCAACCTGGTGCTCGGCACGCAGCTGACCGCCGACGAAAAGGCCGAGCTACTCGCGTTCCTCTACGCGCTGTAACCAAGACCGAGCCCTTCATGAAGAGCAAGAGCGCGAAAAGTCCGGTCCGCTACGCCGTCGTTGGGCTTGGTCATTTCGCGCAGACCGCTGTGTTGCCCGCGTTCGCGAAGCTCAAGAACGCGAAGCTGACGGCTATCGTGTCCGGCGACTCGAGGAAGCTCGAGTCGCTGGGCGCGAAGTACCACGTGGAGCAACGGCTGCCGTACGAAGCGCTCGACGCGCTGTTCGCATCCGGCAAGGTCGACGCGGTGTACATCGTGTTGCCCAACTCGATGCACGCCGATGTCACAGTGCGAGCTGCGCGCGCGGGCGTTCACGTGCTGTGCGAGAAGCCGATGGCGACGAACGAGGCGGACTGCAAGCGCATGGTCGACGCTGCGCGAGCTGCGCGCGTGAAGCTGATGATCGCGTACCGCCTGCACTTCGAGGCCGCGAACCTCGCTGCGATCGAAGCGGTGCGTCAAGGCAAGGTTGGCGAGCCGCGCTTCATTAGCTCGACTTTCTCGATGCAGGTGAAGCCCGGCAACAGCCGGTTGCGCGCGGATCTCGGCGGCGGACCGCTCAACGACATCGGAATTTACTGCATCAACGCTGCGCGCTACCTGTTCGGCGACGAGCCGACGGCGGTGCAGGCGTTTTCAGCGCGCACCCGTGGCGATGAACGTTTCGATCAGGTGCCCGAGCAGGTCGCGGTGATCTTACGTTTTCCGCGCGCTCGTCTAGCGAGCTTCATCGCCAGCTTCGGTGCGGCGGACAGCGCGCGCTGCGAGCTGGTGGGTACGACGGGCTCGCTGCGGCTCGAGCCCGCGTTTCACCACGCATCGGAGCTCGTGCTGGAGCTGCAAACGGGCAAGCGCACGCGCCGCCGCACGTTCAAGAAGCGCGATCAAGTCGCTGCCGAGATCGAGTACTTCTCGGAATGCGTGCAGAACGGCCGTGAGCCCGAGCCTTCCGGAATGGAAGGGCTCGCCGACGTGCGGATCATTCATGCGATCGAAGCTGCGATCTCGCGCGGTGGCGTCGTCGAGATCGAGCCGGTGAAGGCCGAGCCGCGCCCGAGCATGCGCCAAGAGCGCCGCATCGCTCCTCATCCGAAGCCGAAGACGGTGCATGTCGAGGCGCCCTCCGCGAAGTGAGAGCGTGACCGCCTTCCGCGAAGTGAGAAAGCGAACGCGGGCTTACTTGAGAACGCTCAAGCGCTGCTTATGGCGTGACTGAGCGGCCAGATAATCGTCGCTGGTGAGGCCCAGCGCCGAGGTCATGCGGCGCAAGAGGTCGGTCTCGGACATCGCGAGCTCGTCGTCGGCGGCCGCGAGATCGACCAGCGCATCGAGCACCTCGACGCGCATCTCGCGATCGCAGCGCTCGCGCAGCTCTCGTGTGTACTGATGCGAGTTGCCGACGGCGATCGCGCGCCCATGCTCGCGCAACGCGCTGCAGATCGCGTTCGCGCCGGTCGCGGGCAAACCGTGAATGCGTCCGACGACGTCGCTCACGTGCGCTTGCTCCGCGTCGCTGTAGCTGCGATCGGCGAACGCGACGCAGGCGAGCAAGCCCGCGATCGAGGCCACGAGTGCTTGGGTCTCGGCGTCTGCGCTCGGCAGCTGTGCGCGGACCAGCGCTTCCAAGTTGGCGCCGGATGCTGCCGGCTCAGGTTTGTCTTTGCGGCTGCCGAAGATCATGGCC
>JAYUYY010000714.1:0-3982 GCA_043752225.1 Sandaracinaceae bacterium
CGAGTCGCAGCGCGGTCACGCATTCGTTGAGGTCTGGAGTGGGGCAGGCGATACGCGTGCATCCGAGCGCGCCATTCGAGCAGACGCAGGTGTTGCAGCCGTCGGCAGCCGGGATCCCGGTCTCACCATTTGTGTATTGGATGCCGTTCACTTCGCAGCCGCCGCTCGTGCCTGCACTGCCCACGTTGCCCGCGCTGCCGCTCGCACCTGCGCTCGCTGCGCTACCCGCACTGCCGCTCGCGCCCGCGGTGCCGGCCGTGCCGCTCGCACCACCGTTCGCACCGCCATTGCCGCTCGCGGCGTTTGCACCTGCGCTCACGCCGCCGCTCGAGCCGCTCGCACCTGAAGAGGATCCCGCTTCGCCCGCCGAAGCACCCGCGTGCGCCGACGCGCCTGCGCCACCATCGCTCGCGTCATCGCTGTTCGAGCACGCACCGAGGATCAACACGCTGCTCGCGATCCACAGCACAGCCCACGAGCAAACCCTAGCCAACCTTCGATCGCGCATACGCAGCACCCACCTTGCTGCCGCGAATCTGCATGCCGCGAGCGCGACGCGCAATCCGCGCGTGAACGCGCGCAAACACGTGAGCAAAGCCACGCAATCGCTATCCGTTTGCAGCAGATCGCTATCCATCGCGTTGCCCACCTCAGAGCACACAGATAGTCTGAGCGCGGGTTGGTAACCGGTCGGGTTGGTAGCCGCCGGTGACGTGAGGAGTGGTTCCTTCATGCGAAGTTGTCTTTTCGTGCTGCTGATCTGCGCGTTCGGCGGTTGTGCGCAGGGCTTTCCAACGCTCGAGCCTGAGGACGTCGTGATCGCGGGTGAGTCCGGCGCGGCGGGCACCGCCGGTATCGGCGGCAGCGCGGGCGATAACTCGTTCAGCGGCGAGCCATGCGCGAGCGCGAATCAGATGACGAGCTGCGCATGCAGCGGCGGGCGCAGCGGCATGAAGACCTGCACCGCCAACACAGCTTCGCCGACCGGCTTCGCATTCAGCGCGTGCGAGATGTGCGAAGCCGCTGCGGGCGCAGGTGGCAATGGCGGTGCAAGCGGATCGAGCGGCAGCGGCGGATCGAGCGGCAGCGCTGGCTCGAGCGGCAGCGCTGGCTCGAGCGGCAGCGGCGGATCGAGCGGTAGCGGTGGCTCGGGCGGCAGCAGCGGCAGCGGGGGAACGTGCAGCCCCACGACGTGTCCTGCGCCGATGGCGGTGATTCCATTCGTGCCCGCGCCAGCTGCTTGCTGCACGACAGCCGGCATGTGCGGAGCCCCCGACCTCTTTGGCACCTGCATGTGAGGACGGTAGCGTTGCGGCACCGTCGCTAGGGGGCAGCGCGCGCCAACAGCGGTGTGCTACTCGGCGGCATGCTCAACCGCCATGGCCACTCGCTGAAGCTCATGTTGTCGATCGCAGCTCTGTGCGTCGTCACGAGCTGCAAAGCAGAGAGCACCGATAACGGCGGTGCAGGCGCGAGCGGCGCAGCGGCTGGGATGACTGCAACCGGAGGCGTCGGCGCAACCACGGGCGGCGTCGGCGCAACCACGGGCGGCGTCGGTGGCACCGCAGGAACGACCGGCGGCGTCGGCGGTATGACCGGCGGCACGAGCGGCGCCTCCGCAACCACCGGCGGAGTCGGTGGCACCGCGGGTGTGAGCGCGACCGGCGGTGTCGGCGGTATGACCGGCGGTGCCTCTGGCATGACCGGCGGCATGACGGGCGGCGCCTCTGGCATGACCGGAGGCTCGGGCGGCGCCGCAGGCAGCACGCCCGATGCGGGCGGCGACGACGACGCGACGTTCACCGACGTCTTCTCGATCATCGAAGCCAAGTGCGGCGGCGGCGACTTCGGTTGCCACGTGATGGGGAGCTCCGGTGAGCTCGAGATGCACGATCAGGCCAGCGCGTACACGAACCTAGTCGGCGTCGACTCCAGCGAGTGCAATGGCACCCGCGTCGTCGCTGGCGACGCGGACGCGAGCCTGATCATCAAGGCGCTCGAAGGCACGGCCTGCGTCGATCAGATGCCGCGCGGTCGCGATCCTTTGAGCGAAGACGAAATCGCCACCATCCGCAGCTGGATCGAAGCCGGCGCGCTGAACAACTGAAACGCTGTCAGATAGCTTGCCCGTCGCGCAGCCGCATCCAGCCGCGCGCGATGCGGATGATCGCCCAAACGCCCAAGGCGAAGAGCCCGATCATCCATGTCGCGAAGCCGATCAGCACGAGCGTCAGCGGCAGCGACACGACCGCGATCACCGCGGAGTACGCGAGCGCGAGCCAGAACGTGCGGATCTGCCAGCGGAAGTGCGACTCGAGCCACGTGCCCTTCGCCTCGGAGCGCTTCACGTAGTTGAGGATCACGCCGATGATCGAAGGCCAGCCGAACAAGAACGCGCCAACGATCGAAGCCGCGCTGAACGCTCCGATGCCGAGGCTCACGGTGTGAAGCGCGTACACGACGTGTGCGATCGTCACGAGTGAAGGCGCAGGACTCGCGAGCGCAGCGCCTGCTGCTTCACCGATTCGAGGAGTGTCCATCTGCCGTCTCCGTAGCGCGAACGAGCCTGTCACGCGAGCGCTTGCGAGGCGGTTCTAGCGACCCGAAGCGGAGCTCCGGCGCGACAAGCGCTGCGAGCCCGTCTCAATGGGAGCACCGATGACGTGTCCGCGCAGGATCTCCGCAGGATCGAACAGCCCTTCGGGGCCGAGCAGCTCGAGGTGCAAATGCGGCGATGAGCTCTGCATGCCGGTGCGCCCGACTTGCCCGATCCGATCACCGCGCTTCATGCGTTGGCCGTACACCACGGCGACGGCTTCGAGATGCATGTAGCAAGAGCGCAAGAACGCGCTGTCGCTCGGCGCGTGCTGCACGCACACGTAGCGACCGCCGTGGCCGAGCACCTTGCGATCGTAGGTATTCGTAACCTCGAGCGAGAGCTGCTCGTGGTTGCGCTGGCCAGGGAGATCCACGCCGCTGAAGGTCACCATGCCATCCGCGATCACGCGCACCGGCTCGCCAAACTCCGACTCGAGATCGATCCCGCGATGGGAGCGCCCGCCATCGCGCGCGAAGCCGAGCCCGCTGCTGACCACGCGCGGTGCACCATCAAGCGGTGAGCCGAGCGCGACGCCGCGATACTGAAGCGGCGCTCGCGCGGGCAGCGCACCGTAATACTCCAGCAAGCGCCTGCGATCGGTGAGCACGCGATCTTCGGCGCGCGCGCTCTTCACGCGATCACCCCAGATGAAGTGCGAGATGAAATGGCGATGCGGCACCTGCTCGAATGCCGCATCGACGCTCGCGTGCTGCTCGCGCCACATCGCGAGCATCGCGGCCGCGAAATACAAATTGGATTCCGTGCGCAGCAACGTCCCCGGCACGAACGCAAAGCGCGGCATCGCGAGCTCATGCTGCTTCCACGAGCCCTCTTCGCGCACCTGGTACTGGTAGCTGCGGCCGTGAAAACCGCCTTGGTACATCGACATCGGCAAGAGCGTCAGGCCGTGCCCGCCGAGCTCTTCTTTGTCCGAACGACAACGGCTCGCGCGATACACCAGCGCGCCGAGCAAGAACGGATCGATCGCGAAGGCTTTGGCTTGCGCGAGGATCGCGTTCGCACGATCGCTTGCGCGCGCAGGCGAGACGTCGAGACAAAGCGTTGCGATCGCGCGCGTGAAGCGCTCTGCGTCGACGAGTGCGGGCGACTCGGGCTCCGCTGTCCAGTCTTCGGGACGTACACGCTCGGCGGCCGCTTGATTCGGCTCGGCATTCAGCCGTCGCCGCGCGCGCCACGGCGCCTTCTCGACGCCCGCTCCCATGCACACCAGCACGCAAACGACCGCGAGCGCTGCTGTCACTAGTCGGGCCACCCAAGTGTGCTGGATGTGCCAGGTGCGCGGTGCGACGTAGTCTGCACGGCGAGGGTGTGTGGAAAGTGTGAGCCCCATGATCTTGAGCAAAGGATTGAGCGCGTTCGTTA
>JAYUYY010000715.1:0-3968 GCA_043752225.1 Sandaracinaceae bacterium
CTGCATTACCCGTATCAATCGTTCCACCACATCATCGACTGGCTGCGCGAGGCGTCGATCGATCCGCGCGTCGAGTCGATCAGCACGACGCTCTACCGCGTAGCGAAGACCTCGAACGTGGTCAACGCGCTGATCAACGCCGCCAAGAACGGCAAGCGCGTGACCGTCGTGGTCGAGCTGCAGGCGCGCTTCGACGAAGAGAACAACATCTTCTGGGCCAATCGTCTGCAAGAAGAAGGCGCGACCGTGATCTTCGGCGTGCCGCGCCTGAAGGTGCACTCGAAGATGTTCCTGATCACGCGCAAGGAAAACGCCAAGCTCGTCAGCTACGCGCACATCGGGACCGGCAACCTCAACGAAAACACCGCGACGATCTACACAGACAAGACGCTGCTCACTGCCGAACCGTGCATCACCAACGAAGTCGCGGAGACATTCAACTTCTACCGCGACAACCTGCGGCACGGTGAGTACAAGCATCTCTTGGTCTCGCCGTTCACGATGCGAAAGCGCCTCGTGCACTGGATCGACTACGAGATCCGGCAAGCCGTCTTGGGGAAACCGGCTGCGGTCTTCCTCAAGATCAACAACATCGTCGACCGCGAGATGATCGAGAAGCTGTACCAAGCGAGCCGTGCGGGCGTGAAGATCCGCATGGTCGTGCGCGGCACGTGTGCGGTCGTGCCCGGCGTCGCCGGCTACAGCGAGAACATCCAGATCATCAGCATCGTGGATCACTTGCTCGAGCACGCGCGGGTGTTCGTGTTTCACCACGGCGGCGACGAGAAGTTCTTCATCTCGTCGGCCGATTGGATGACGCGCAACCTCGATCACCGCTCCGAGACTGCAGTCCCGATCTACGATCCCGAGAGCCAAGACGAGCTGCGCCAGATGCTCGAGATCGAGTGGCGCGACAACCAGAAGGCGCGAATTCTCAACGGCGAGCAGGACAACCGCTATCGCCCCGACGGCGAGCCTTCCGTGCGTGCGCAGCAGGCGATCCATGCCTGGCTCAAGGCCAAGCAGGCACGAAAGACGAGAAAGAGCAGTCGTCGCGCGCGCACTTGAGTAGACTCCCGGGTTAGTGAGTATCCCGCGCGGGTCCTCGCGCGGAAGAAGCCCGTGAAGCTCGCATCCATCGACATCGGCTCGAATGCCGTGCGTTTCTTGCTCGTGAACGTTTACGAGGGCAAGAACGGCCCGCTGTTCAAGAAGGCCGACTTGGTCCGAGTCCCGCTGCGGCTCGGAGGCGACGCGTTCCAGAGCAAAAAGATCTCGCCGGAAAACATCGAGAAGCTGCTGCTCGTGATGGGGGCATTTCGCAACTTGCTCGCGTTCTACCAAGTGGATGGGCTGCGCGCGTGTGCCACCGCGGCGCTGCGCGAGGCCAGCAACTCGGCCGAGATCGTCGCGCGGATCAAGAAAGAGACCGACCTCACGATCGAGATCGTGAGCGGCAAGACCGAAGCGCGGATCATCTACACCAACCACGTCGCCGAGAACCTCGACGCGGCCAGCGACTATCTCTACATCGACGTCGGCGGCGGCAGCACCGAGCTCACGCTGTTCTCGAAGAACACGATCGTCGCTTCGCGCTCGTTCAACCTCGGCACGATCCGCTTGCTCAATAACCTGGTGAGCGACGAGCGCTGGGACGAGCTCAAGGACTGGGTCAAAGAGACCACGCGCGAGCACAAGCGCCCGCTGGTCGCGATCGGCAGCGGCGGCAACATCAACAAGATCTTCAAGATGTCGCGCAAGAAGCAGGGCCGCCCGCTCTCGTACGGCAAGCTCAAGCAGCTCTACGAGTTCCTCGATGCGCTCACGCTCGAGCAGCGCATGCGCGACGTAGGGCTCAACCCCGACCGCGCCGACGTGATCGTGCCCGCTGCGAAGATCTTCCTCACCGTCATGAAGCTCGCCGACATCGACCGCGTGTACGTGCCGCAGATCGGCATGGCCGACGGCCTCATCCACGTGCTGTACGAAGACAGCAAGTCGAAGACCAAGACCGTCTTGGATTGATCGCCGTCCGCACAGCTCTAGAACGGATTCTCGACTCGCAGCTCCGGAAACAACGCGAAGTCGCGGTCGCGCGAGATGAGCTTGCTGACCCCGTGCGCCAGGCAGATCGCGGCCACGCGCGCGTCGTGAATCATCGGCCCGCGCACCCGCGGCCGCTGCGCGAGCTCGCTCAAGATCTCTGAAAAGCCCTCGGTCTCGGCGAGCAGGCGCACGCTCGGCGCAGCGAACCACGCAGCGAGTTGGTCCCACGCCTGCTTGGGTGTGCTTGCGGCGTCCTTCCAGATGCGCGGGTTGGTTACGACGCTGAAGAACTCATACGTGCACGGCCAAGGAATCGCCCAAGCCTGTGGGCCCGCGGCCAGCTCTCGGATCAGCTCCACCGCGACTTGGTGCTCCGCTGCTTCGCGGCGATGCGCGTAGACGAGCACGTTGGTGTCGAGTGCAAGCACGCTCAGCGACCGCCGTAGATCTCGTCGCGCAAGTCTTGCCACGAGAGCTCTTCGAGAGGATTCGCAGCGCCTGCCGAGCCGACACTACGGTCGGGGAGCTGGTAGTGCACGGGAGCCGAGCTTTCGTCGAGGACTCGTCGCAGGCCTTCTTCGATCAGCGCGCGAAGCGGCTTGCCCGCGCGTCGCGCATGGCGCTTGGCGCGCGCGAGCAGCGCGTCGTTGATATCGAACGTGCTCTTCACGAATACAGCTTAGCAATACTCGACAGTACGGGCAAGCTGGCCAACGAGAGCTGCGGGTCACCCGCGAAGCGGATTGAGCCACCTTTGCGTGCGCACCGCCGAATCGCTCGATGATTGAGCGGTGGGGATAGGCAAAGCAGCAGCGCTCTGCTCTATGTCCTCTAGTGGGTGCGGGACGCTTCGGGCGTTTCGCGTGCTGTGCGGAGGCGTCGATGAAGTGGTTGATGAAGCAGTTGCGGACGTGGAGCTCGATGCTGGTGATCGGGATGCTGCTGACGATCGGGTCGGGCAGCGAGCGCTTGCGCGCAGAAGATGCGTCGAAGGTCGTGATCAAGGTGGCGACGATCGCGCCGCGCACGCCCGAGATCGCGCGACGCGAGAAGGAATACAACACGCGCCTCAACGAGGAGACGCAAGGCCGCGTGCAGTTCCGCACCTATTACAGCGGCGTCGCAGGCGATGACACGACCGTCATGCGCAAGCTGCGCACCGGACAGCTCGACGCATCCCCAGTCGGCGTCGACATCCTGAGCAACTACATCCGCCAGTGCACGGTGCTGATCGCGCCCCAGACGTTCTTCAACTATCGCCAAGTGGACGCGGTGCGCGAAGCGCTCGCGCCCGAGTTCGCGGAGGAGGCGTACAAGAACGGCATCAAGGTGCTGTCGTGGTGGGATGCCGGCCGCGTGCGCATCTTTAGCAAGGAGCCGATCCGCAGCTTTCAAGATCTGCGACACGGTCGGCCGTGGCTCTATCCATCGAGCACGCTGCTCAAAGAGTTCTACAAGATGATCAACGTTACGGGCGTGCCGCTCGATCTCAGCGAGGTCTACGGCGGCTTGCAGACCGGCATGATCGACACCGTGTGGATCTCGCCTGTGCTCGCTTCGATCCTGCGTTGGTCGAGCCACACGCAGTACGTGTCGGCCTCGCCGGTCAACGTGATCCAAGGCGCGTTCATCTTGCGCAAGCCGACGTGGGAAGCGCTGCGCGCCGAGGATCAAGCCGCGATCGAGAAGATCTCGGCCGAGCAGCGCGTGAAGACGCAAAAGCAATTCCGTGTCGACGATGACAAGACGTACGCGAAGCTGCTCACGCGTGGCATGTCGGCGATCGAATTCTCGAAGCCCGAGGAGTGGCGCGCGATCGGCAAGCAGCTGCGCACGAAGATGGTTGGCCGCACGTACACCAAGGAAATGCTCGACCGCGTCGAAGCGATCACCACGCAGTACGCCGACAAGTAACCGGGCGC
>JAYUYY010000716.1:0-9853 GCA_043752225.1 Sandaracinaceae bacterium
GCGAGCGCGAGCGCCAGCGCCAGCTGCCGGCTCTCGTCGCTGAGACTCGCGATGCGAGCCGAGTGCGCCGCTGCGATCGAAGACGGCAAGTCGCTTTCATCGACGGTCGCGGGCAGCGACCAGGCACCCGATGCGTAGCGAATCGTGCCGCAATCGATCATGTGCCGCGCGAGCTGCATCGCGTCGCGCGGATTGCCCTGCGACGCGAGCGCGAGCTTGTGCGCCAGCGTTTGCAGATGCGGAACCTCGCCGAACAGCGAACGCACGAGCTCGGAAAAATCATCGGTGCCGAGCGCCTCGAGCGCGATCCGCGTGCTCGCATCCCGCAACACCTTCATCGCGCCGAACATCGCGTCCGCAGAGCTCGACTGCGCGCTGCAGACGAGCGCGAGCGAGCGCTGCGCGATTCCGTCGGTGAGCAGCGCAGCAAACGCTGCGGTGGGCTCATCGATGAGATCCACATCGTCGATGCCGATCGCCAGCGGTGAGGACATGCTGACCTCGAGAAACCACTCGTGGAGCGCGCGTTGCACACGCGGGCGCCGCGCCTGCGGATCTTCGAAGACCTCGAGCGCTACGTCCGGGATGCGCTCGAGCAATTCGGGTAGCGCATGGCCCAGCAACCCGATCCGCGGCCGTGCTGCGGCGAGCGCGGCTTCCGGCGCGCTCTCGAGCAAACGCGCGGCGAGCGCACGCACGCCGCCGTAGTCGCCGCGCTGCGCTTCGATCGAGTCGGCGCGCAACACCGTGAATCCGAGCAGCTTGGCCTCGAGCATGCACGCGCCGAGAGCTCGCGAGCGACCGACGCCCGGTGCGCCGAGGATTCAGGCAGGCGCCACCGCGTTGCTCGCGCGCACGAACCAGCTTCTTGCGCACCCGCGCGATCGTCGGCTCGCGCCCGACCAACGTGGGCGAATGGAGATAGGCGCTCGAAATCACCAGCTGCTCATCGACCGGCAGCTCGGCGATCACGGATAGCCGCTCGAACACCTCCGCGGCATTCGCCGGGCGCGCCTCGGGATCAAGGCTCAGCATGCTCATCACCAGTGCGTCGAGCGCAGGCGGCACGTCGGGCGTGAGCGCGGATGGCGGCGCGGGCGTTTGCGTCCACAGCGCGCGCAGGTGGCGAAAGTCGCGCGCCGGATACATGTGGCGACCGACGAGCGCGTGATAGAGCGTCGCTCCGAGCGAGTAGAGATCAGCGCGCGCATCGAGCGGCTCGAGGTTCAGCACCTCGGGCGCACAGAATCGGCGGCGTGCCGACCACTTGCTTGACCGGCCCCATCGGGATCATCGCGCCGAAGTCGAGCAGCTTGGCTTTGCCGTCCTCGGTGCAGCGCAAGTTACGCGGGCTCAAGTCGCGATGGATCAGCCGGCGCGAGTGCAGCAGCGCGAGCACCGAGCACGCATCGCGCACCAAGCTGCACGCGCGGCGCCACGTGACGGGAGCCTGACCGTGAAGGTCACCGCCATCGAGCAGCTCCATCGTGTAGTAGGGCCCGACGGCGTCGACACCGTAGTCGTGAACGCGCACGACGCGCGGATGCGCGAGCTGCGAGAGCACGTGGAACTCGCGCTCGAACAAGGTGCGCGTCTTGCTCGCTCGCTCGTTGCCATCGAGCGCGCGCAGTCTTTTGAGCGCGACCAGCTTACCGGTGGCGCGATCGCGCGCCTTGTGAACGACCGGCCATTCCGCCTTCGCCCAAAATCTCGAGCAGCTCATAGCGTTCGGCGACCGCGGGCTTCGCGATCGTCTCGATCACGCGAAGCACCGGAGGAGCCGCGGGGCCGACGATTGCCGCCGCTTCAAACGAAAGAGGACGAACGCTCTCGGCCACAATTACCCCTCCAAAATAACTTTTCAGTTTTACGGAAACCTGCCGTCGAAATCAACGGTGCGAGCCGGGAGTAGCTGGCTGCGTTTAGGCGCGCAGCGCTTACGTGGACGGCATGCCGAAGCAAAGCGTAGGGCTTTTGATGTACCGCCATGTCGCATCCGAGCTGCAAGTGCTGCTCGTGCATCCCGGTGGGCCGTTCTTCAAATCGAAGGACGAAGGCGCGTGGACGATTCCAAAAGGCGAGCTCGATACCGGCGAAGACGCGCTCGCGTGTGCGAAGCGCGAGCTCGAAGAAGAGACCGGCATCGTGGCGAGCGCGAGCAGCTACATCGCGCTCGGCTCGATCAAGCAAGCCGGAGGCAAGGTGGTGCATGCCTGGGCATTTGAAGGCGATTGGGACGAGCGCACGCTGCGCAGCAACACCTTCGAGCTCGAATGGCCACCGCGCAGCGGACGCACGCAAAGCTTTCCGGAGGTCGATCGCGCCGCGTTCTTCGCGATCGGCGCAGCGCGCGCAAAGCTGAATCCCGCGCAAACACCGCTGCTCGATCGGTTGCTAGCTCACATCACGAAGCAGTGACTCAAGCGCTCGAGGGTCGAGCTCAGATCAAGACTTCGATCTCATCCTTCGCGTCGACGAGGCTGGTGCGGCGGAAGGTCTGCAGCACGCGATCCTCCGCCATGCGCTCTAAGTACGCGCGGATCTCGGGCACCGCTTCGATCAGCCGCGCGCTGTGCTCGCGTCCCAAGAACAACACCGTCGTCGGCTGAGTCGCGCGCACCGATGCCGTGGTGGGGCTCTCGTTGAGCAATGAGATCTCGCCGAACGTGTCGCCCGGCCCGAGCAGCGCGAGTTGCTCTTCGCTCGCGCCCGTATCGCGCATCACCGCGACCTCGCCGCGCAAGATCACATACAGGCCCTTGCCCGGATCGCCCTGCCGCACGAGCACGGTCTGCGGCTCCGCTTGCGCCGTGATGAAGCAGCGCAAGAGATCATTGCGCTGCTTGTAGTCGAGCGGTTGGAAGAGGCCGCTGCTGGTCATCACGTTGTTGAGCAAGCGCTGCTGCGCGAACCCCTGCAGCGCGCGGCCGAGATTCTCGATCGTCTTGGATGCAGCGCTCAATCGTTCGATCTCGAGCTCGAGCAGGTCGCAATCGCTCTGCGCATAGACGCTCGCGGTGCGCGGCGCCGAAGAGAGCAGCGCCATCTCACCGAAGATCACGCCTTCGGTCAGCGTGGCCAACTCGCGCTCGCTGCCGCCTTCGGGTGGCAGCTGAGCGACGCGCACCGTGCCGCGCGTCAGCACGAAGAACGAACCGCCGGGCGCCCCTTGCTCGATCAAGCACTGCCCCGCTCGAGCGCGCACCAGCTGCACCGCATCGAGCGCACGCGCAAACTCATCCGCGTCGAGCAAGCTCAGCACCGGGATCGGCATCAGCTTTTCGGGATACAAAAAATCGTTCGGATCATAGGTCGCTGCCAAGCGCTCCGCGCGTTGTGGCAGGTCCGCGCCTGCCGCAAGCCCGGTCGCCATCGCTTCGGCGACCGGCTCATTCGGATCGGGCAATGCACGGCGCACGCTCTGCCCGAGGTGCGTGGAGCCACGCCCGTAGAGCTCGCCGAGCGAGCTGAGCAACACGCCGAACGCGGGCTCGAGCAACGCCAGGATCTTGATCGCGACCAGCGCGCGCAGCGGATAGCCGGCGCGCGCCGCGTGCTTCGCGAGCTCGGTGTAGACGACAGCTGCGCGCTGCACCTCACCGGTTGCCAAGAGCGCATCGGCCACCCGCAAGCGCGCGTCCAGGCTGCTCGGTTGTAGCTCCACCAACCGGCCGTAGAGCCGCAACGCGTCCTCGAACGCACCTGCGAAGAGCGCTGCATCGGCGCGCTGTCTCAGCTCCAACATCGTGCTCATAGGTCCATCCTCGCAGCGCAAACCAGCGACCGACTCTAGCCGATTTGAGCAAACGTCCGAGCGATTCGCTAGGATGCCGGCCGTGTCGAAGATATCGCTCCTCGGATTGCTGATCGTGGGCTGCGCCAGCTCTGTCGCCACGCACGTCGAAACCGCCAAGAGCACACCCTCGCAGCCGCCGCGCCCGCCCGCGGATCTGAACGCGCGGTTGGCGGCGCACTATCCATTGCGCGGCTTCGTTCTGAGTGAAAGCGGGTACGCGCGCCTGCGATTCACCGTTGCGCCCTCAGGTGCGGTGAGCGCACCCGAAGTCTTGGAGGCGACGCGTCCGACCTACGCGCAAGCCTGTCGCACGATGCTCGAGCAGAGCACGTGGACACCTGCGCGCGACGAGCACGCAAAAGCTGTCTCATTTACTAGCGAGTTCAGCTGCACGTTCGAGCATCCCGAGAGCGCCGCGCCGCGCGCGTCATCCGAGCCGCGCGCTGCGCTGCAAGCTGGATCAGAAGTCACAACGCCTGCGAAGCAGCCCGACTACGGCAACAACTGGTACGAGCGCCTTACCGATCAGATCGCCGATCGCGACATGGGGGCGGTGCTCGACATCGAGGTCGACACGCAGGGTCGCGTGAACGTGCTGGGTGTGGTCGCGGGCAGCCATCCCGAGGTCGCTGAGGTCTGCCGCAAGATGCTCACGCAAGGTCCGCCGTGGACGCCCGCGAAGGATGCAAGCGGTCGCGCGCTGCGTCAGCCGCTTCGCTTCCAATGCAACGTGCAGGTCGATTCGAAGCGCATGGAGCTCGCGCTGGCATCGGTCGGCGCCGCTGGACCGATCGCCGTCGATACGGTCGCCAAGACCCTGACAGAAGGGCTGCAAGCTTTCTCGCACTGCTTCCAGTCCGCCGCCGGGCTCGACAAAGCGGTCCACGGAAAGCACTGGGCCGCATTCGAGATCCTGCCGACCGGGCAGGTCGGCCGCATCGAATGGGTCGAGCAGCCGCTGATCGATGACATGTTTCAAGCCTGCGTGTTCGGCGTGCTGCGTAGCTTTCATTTCGCAGCCGCGACGCCGCGCACGATCGCCGACGTGCAGCTCGAGCTCGGCGGCGTACAGCGCCTCGGCTTCAAGCTTTAATCGCCGTGACGAGCTCCGCGATAGGCGAGCACGAGCGGAACGCCCGCCTTATGCATCGCTGCAAAATCCTTATCGAGCGTGAGCAAGCTCGTTCCATGACTGAGCGCATGCACCGCGATCAGCAGGTCCAGAGTCTTCGGCGTGACGCCGCGGCGACGCAGCGCGAAACCGAGATCGCCGGCTTCCTCCCAAAGGCTTTCGGGCTGCGATAGGAAATGACACGCCTCGAGCAGCGGGAGCACCGTCGCACGCTCCCGTTCGTTCGCGAGCCCGCGACGGAGCTCGGCTTCGACCGGCCCGCACAGCGCCGCCTGGTTCATGGCGAGCGCCTCGTCCACGAGGCTCGCAACGGGATCCTTGCCCCGAAAAAACTCAATCCATGCGGACGTATCGATCAGAATCATCGACGCGTCTTGTCGAGACTCAGCTCGAAGCGAACCTTGCCGCGGAGCATTCGCAACGCCGACCGCTTTCGGCTCCGCTCGAGCTCCTCAAGACCCGCGACGAGCGTTTCAGTGATGCCGAGCCCGGTGTTTTCCTGAGCGCGTTGCAGCAGCTTTGCCGGGATGTTGGCCGTGATCTTTTTGACCGCATCGCCCATCGCCTGAACGTACGGATATGGTCGTAGCCAGTCAAGCGTATGGTCGGCGTTGGGAGAGCGACGACACTTGCTTTTACCGTTCCGTGCTCCACATAACGCGGCATGCCCACATCCAAGACCGCGCTCGTCACCGGCGCTAACCGCGGCATCGGCCTCGAGCTGTGCCGCGCTCTCAAGAACCGCGGCGAGCACGTGATCGCAGTGTGCCGCACGTCGAGCACGAAGCTCGATGCGCTCGGCGTGCAAATCGAAAGCGGGATCGACGTCACCGATTCGAATGCGCTCAAAGCGCTGGCCAAGCGCTTGGCCGATACGCGGATCGATACGCTGATCGCGAATGCCGGCATCCTGAGGGACGATGGCCTCGACAATCTCGACTTCAACGCGGTCGAGCAGCAGCTCGAGGTCAACGCGCTCGGCCCGCTGCGCACGGTGGACGCGCTGCAGCGCCTGCTCGGCCAGGGCAGCAAGGTCGCCTTGATCACGAGCCGCATGGGCTCGATCGGCGACAACAGCTCGGGCGGTTACTACGGCTACCGGATGTCGAAAGCAGCGCTCAACGCAGCGGGCGTTTCGCTCGCGCACGACCTACGCGGGCACAGCGTCGCGGTCGTGATCCTGCATCCCGGTTACGTGAAGACCGACATGACCGGCGGCGCCGGCGGGATTGAGCCTGCCGAGTCTGCGCGCATGTTGGTCGAGCGGATCGACGCGCTCACGCTCGATTCGTCCGGTCGCTTCCTGCACGCAAACGGCGAAACTTTGCCCTGGTAGCGGTTCGCTAATCCACCACCAGCGCGTCACCGGTCTTCAGTTGGAAGGTCGACGCAGGCACGCGCCCTTGCACCAGCGCGTCGTAGTCGAAGCGGATGCGTTCGATTCTGTCCGCTTCGGTGCGGATCACGAAGATGCACGACGACTCGGCAAACTCGGTGAGACCACCGGCTTTGGCCAGCGCTTCGAGCACGGTGGCGGGCGCGACCAGCTCCAGCACCCCGCCTTCCTTGACCTCGCCAATCACCGACACCGAGATCAGCGACTCGCGGATGATCACCGTGACCTCGGGCGCGGCGATGAAACGCTTGAGCTGGAGCTCGAGCGAAGCCGCGAGTTGCTCGGAGCGTTGCCCGGCGACGTGAACGGGTCCGAGCAGTGCAAGCGTCAGCGTGCCGTCGGCCAGCACGCGCGCGGTGGTCGAGGATTGCTCGTCGCCGTAGATCTGAACCTCGAGCAAGTCGCCCGGGCCGATCAGCGTCCGACCTCCATCGACTGCCGGGTCGCGCGGTCGCTCGTGGACCCAGACATATTTGCCGGACGCACCGCATGCGCTCGCACCGAGCAGCAGGCAAAGAACCAGCGTGTACGGAATCGAATGTTCTAAGTATGAGCTCGTGCCATGCATCATGGACCTCCTACTACGTATGCTTGAAACTTAGAATCGAGCCACCGGCAGCTCGCCTCGCACGCCGGCGTAGAGCAGCCAGCGAGAGCTGCCCGAGGCGAACGCGCTGCGATCGCCCAAGCCCTGCCACACGATCTGACCGCCGAGCTCCGCGCTCAGCTCATCGAGCACGACCTGCTCGAGCCCGAGGTCGAGCGAGATCGCTTGCGCGGAATCCGGTGCGTCGCTCGGGAAGGTCTGTGTGGCGCCGAGCGCGAGACGCGCGCCCGTGTCGCCCTTGGTCATCGACGCCTCGGCGCTGGCGAAAAGCCTGCGCTGGAGCGTTCCGGTGAGCACGTTGAGGTGCGGTCGATAGCCGAGCTCGGAGCGCAAGCGCATCTGCATCGCGCGCAGGAGCAGCGTGTGCCAGAGGCTCGCGGTGGCGATCGGTCCGAGCTCGGTCGAGGTCGATCCGAGCGGACCGGTCGTATCTTGCAGCGCGACGCCTGCGCCCAGCTCGCCGCCACTCTGAGCGGCGAAGCCTCGCGACCAGGTCTGCATCAGCGACGCCGATCGGTGATCGTAACCATTGGACGTCGAGGTCTGCGCAAGGCCGAGGGTGGTCCCGAGCACGTCGCGCAGCGAAGCGCGAACGTCGATCATGCCCTCTACACCGGTCGTCTGCTGCCGCGGCATCGAGACCTGCGCGCGCTCATCCGCACCGCCGGAGATCGCGAATGACGATCGCAGCTCGGTGCCGACGCGCCGCGTCCACTCGTAGCGCAAGCTCGCGCTGCTCTGCGCCGACCGCACGCGAACCACCGTGGGACCGGGCAAAAGCTCGAGCTGCGGCGATGGCGTCTCACCGGCGGTAGGAATCGCGCTCGGCTCCGACTCGAGCGTCGAGGTGCCACTCAAACGCGCGAAGCTTTGATCGCCGATCGAGAGCGTCTGCGCGAGCGCCAATCGATAGCGCGGCTTCTCCCAGGTCAGCCCCAGCGCGCCGGTATGCAGGATCAGGGTCGGCGACGGCTCGTCTCCAACGACGTCCGTCCACAGGAAGCGCGGCGCGTACGCGAGCGAGATCGCGGTCGTCGGCCAGTCGAGCGCGAGCGCGAGCCCGGGCGTGTTTTCGATGTCGAGCGTGGCAGCGCTTTCTCCGCTCAGACCGCTGGTTTCGCGCGCGTAAATGCGCGCCTCGTCCGAGACGGTCAGCATGCCGGCGACTTCGAACGCGAGCACCGCGATCACCATGGAAATCGAGCTCGTCACAACGCGCGACTGGAGACATGTGCACCGTTTTGGCTAGTGCCAATGGTACGGCTGGCCGATCAAGACGAGCGTCGATCGAGCCTGGCGTCAGTCGAGCGCGCGCAGCAGGGCGGCCAAATAACGCGTGGGCACGTCGCGGTGAGCGCCACCGACGCGCGCGGTGGCGACGCGCGTCCGATCGAGCGCGGTCGCGAAACCTGGGTCGTCGATCTCCAGCTCGATTCGCGCGGCATGCCGCGCGCCGAGCGAGCGCTGTGCTTGCCGCAAGAGCTTGGCGCTGTTGCGCGCAGGTCGGCCGCCGCGCAAGTGCAGCGAGAGTAGGCGCGCTTGGCGGTGACCCGCGATCCAGGCCAAGAACGCTTCCCCCTTTGCGTAGAGCGCGTCGCACAGCACGACATCACGGACGAGCGGGTCGATGTCGCCGTGCTGGAGGATCGCGAGCGCAGCCTCATAGCCTGCGCTGTGCGCGATCAGCGTGATCGTCGCGACGTCCGCGAGTGACTTCGTAGGCGCTACGCGTTGCTTCGGGAGCGCGGCGAGCACTTCTTCTAAGAAGGCGCGAAAGCAGCCGCGCTGCGCGAAGCAACCGGGCTTGCCGGTGCGTTGGAGCAATGCGAGTTGGGGAACGACGAGCAGCGTGTTGGTCCCTGCAGCATCGTGCTCGCGCGCGAGCTTGCGTCCCGGCAGCTCGGCCGAAGATGGCGTGCATCGCACCGGGCCTTCGCCCATCAACATCTCGGTGCACGCCATGTACCCGTGCAGGTACACAACGAGCCGCAGCGGCTTGCTCGGATCGAATCGGGGCGACGCGTGCACGAGTGCGCTCGGCACGCCCGGAGTCGCAAACGCGGTGTGCGGGACTTGCAGCGGCACCGTCCACTGCGCGTGCGCGTCCGTACGCGCCATGCTGGCGGCGCATACGGCAAACATGATGGCGAGCACGGTGATGCAGCGCGACACGCAGGCGAGTAGAGCGCGACCTAGGCCGAGTGACAACGGATTCGGAAAACGCGCTCTGCAGCGCTCTCCATTGCAGACGCGCGAGTCGTGCGCGTGCTCCTGTTATTCGCAGGTGCCCGCGCCGATGTTCCCGTCGCACGTGCCGGGAAAGCCGTACGTCGTGCAGGTCTCGCCAGTGAAGCCTTCGAGCGTGCTCACCCAACAGGCGGGCAGGCTGCTGTTGTCATAGATGCTTAGATGCGGCGCACTTGGTGCGGGATCCTGGTCGGCGAGGCTCGTCAGATTGCTGAGCGCCGCAAGCGTGTAGAGCGCGGGGTTGCTGCCGATCGACAGCTCGCCGCCGATCGTCGAGAGGGTCGCGAGACCGTCGATGGTCGCGAGGCCCGGGTTTTCGACGATGTCAAACCCGCCGCCAATCTGCACGAGCGACGAGAGCAGCGAGAGATCGTTGTAGCCCGTCTGCGAAATGATCAGCGTGCCGGTGATGCACTGCACGCCACCCAAGTCTTCGAGCGAGAGCGTGCTCGGCGAATACGGGTCGATGAAAATGTCGCCGTCGTAGACGCCAGGCCCGCTCGCGCCGGGGAGGCATGCGAAGTCGGGCGGCAGGACACCATAGCTGCCTGTGCCGTGATTACCGTCGCAGATCCCTGGCGCGGGTGAGCCGTAGGTCGTGCAGGTTTCGCCTGTGACGTCTTCGATCATCCAAGCCCAACACGCTGGCAGGCTCGCGTTGTCGTAAACGCTGAG
>JAYUYY010000717.1:0-3951 GCA_043752225.1 Sandaracinaceae bacterium
GTACGTGCGGTAAAGCTCTTCGAGCGCTTTGTACTGCGGCGTGAGACCGCACTTGGACGCGACGTTGACGATCAACACGACTTGCCCGCGGTACTCTGCGAGCGCGCCGGGCGTACCTTCGATCGTGGTGTGCTCGAAATCGTAGAGCGTTGGCATGCGGGCGTTTGTAGCGCATGGCGCGCCCAACTCCCAACCGCTCGCGGCGCGAATGCTGGCTTACGGAGTCTCGGGCGGAAGCTCACACCCGTAGAGCAGCTCGATCACCGCGCTCTCCACTACCGCTTCGTTGCACGCCTCTGGACACAGCTCGATCTCGGTCGCGAGCGCGCTCGCCTCCGGCCGGAAGATGAACGGCTGCTCGCCGGGCCATCCGCATGTCTGCAGCCCGCCCGCATTGCGGTAGGAGGTCGTCGCGCGGCTGCCGGTTGTCGAATCGAGCTTCGTGATCGCTACCAAGATGTCCAACGGCACGTGCGCTCGCGCGTTCTCCGGCAAGGTCACAACGCATGGCATCGCTTCGCCTGCGTCCGGCGCGTCGATCATCACGAGGTCGCGGCCGGTCTCGCAGTCCTGCGGCGGCGCAGTCACGAGGTCGACGCCGGCATCAGCCACCGCTGAGCCCGCTGTGCCGGCCGCGCCGCCCCCTCCCGCCATCGCCATCATGCCGCCCATGCCCGCGTTCTCACCGCTGGTGCCATCTGTGCTGGGGACCTCCATCCCGCCGGTCGTCCCCGCGGTTCCGGCCACGGGGACCGAAGTGCCGGCCGCGCCGCCGCTCCCGGCCGAGGTACCCGCTTGCGGCGTCATCGCGCCCGCACCGCCCGAGACGCCCGTGCTGTCATTGTTCGGCGGCTCGAGCCCAGGACCGACGCAGCCCACGACGGCCAACATCGCGAAATTCAACAGGATTACGGAAAACGAGACCGGCGCCCGAGCCAGGTGTTTTTGCACCCGACCCGGACGCCCGCCTCCACCATCACCTAGCACCCGCAAAAACTGGCCCATGGCCATTACCCAACACCCGAGTGTCGACCGCTCAGACAAAAGGCTCAGGTGCGGGGCAGTCACTCGACGCAAATTGCACAGCTCGCTGCACCGAGTCCAGCCCACTGCGGGCGAGCGCGTCGCGCGGCCCGTCATCGTCGCCGGCGAACTCGCGCTTCTCGCACGGTCTCGCGCGTTCCCAATGCGCTAAGGGGTGGCGCCCGCCGGCTAGCTGGTTTACAAGCTGCGGCCTCAGCGAGCACGCGCACGCGCGGTTTCGCCGAGGTTCGGGTCATTAGCTCAGCTGGTAGAGCAGTGGATTCTTAATCCATTGGCCCTGGGTTCAACTCCCAGATGACCCACTACTTTCTCCCTCGAATTGGGACTTAGACATCGGAAAATCCGATGTGGCGAATGAGCCGCTTGAGCGCGACCCGTGCGTTGACGCGTCCGCGGGCGATGCTTAGAAGCTCCGCCATGGCAGAGCCGACGAACGAGTCGCTTGAGGCGCGGATCGCGCAGCTCGAAGCGGAAAACGAATCGTTGCGCAGTCAGGTCACGGCGCTTGAGCTCGAGCGCACGACGTTGCAGGAAACACTGTGGGCGCACGCGCGCAGCTCCCGACCGCCACCGCCTAAAGTCAGCGCCTGACGAACGGCAAGCCGATCTTTGATCTGCGACGAACCGCCCTGACCGCCGATCGCTGCTTGTGCGTAGCGATCGCGACCGCTCAGTCCTCGGTGCGACGGCTTGCACCTTCTTGGCGCTCGCGTCGCTTGGCCTCTTGCTCTTGCTTTTTCTGATCGTGTTCGGCTTTCGCTGCAGCGATCCGCGCTTCGCGCTCCCGTCTCTTCTGCGCCTGCGCGGCCTTCTGCTCGTCGCGTAGCTCGTCGCGTTTCAGCGCATCGAGCTGCGCCTTCACGTTCATTCGCAACCATCGTGCCGCCGAAACCATCGTGCCGCCCGCAGCAGCGCCGCAGACGCGAACGTCCGCTGCGGGTCGGCCCGTACAAATCACAGGCGTGTCGGGATCTTTCTGCCGAACTGACGTTGTTGCCTCGCCCTAGCGCTGAGCAACGAAGCTCACGCGGGCTCGCGCGACCAGTGGCGGTGTTTTGCCAGGGCCGCGATGAACTCCGCGCTGAAATCGCTGGCGCTCGTCTTCGCATCCGCGATCAGGATGCCCTCGAGCTTCTTCTTCTTGCTCGTAAGCGGCGGCGCAGGTGATTGCGCCGCTTCGAGCACGGCTACGCCGTCCGCGAGCGCTCCGACGGTCTTGCAATGCTTGAGCGCGTCGCGAACGAATTCGAGCGCGTCATCGACTAGCAGCTCCTCCACGTTGGAGCTGCTGCCTGCGATCAGCACGCCGTCGTAGAACACGGAGCTCGCGTTCTTGAGCGTCTTGTCGACCTCGATCGAGCTGCCGTCGCTGCCGGTGAGCCTGCCGAGCACCGCGGAGATCACCTCATGGCTCGCGCCCTGTGCGCTCAGCGCTTCGCCAAAGGCCGTGATCTCTGCGCCGTTGCAGCCATCGATCGCGAGTACGGCGATCACGCGCGTCGCGATCGACGTCTTGGGTTGATTCTCGAGGCTGAGTGACGGCGCGCTCTTGAGGCCACCGTTGTCGCCGCGATGCGTCGGCGCTGCGGTGCCTGCTGGGACTTCGTACTGGGTCGCGGTCACGCCGATGCCGGCGGCGACCTCGTCGGAGAACGCTGGATCGATCTCGCGAAACACGCCGAGCACGCGCTGGCGGATCGCCGGTCGCGTCACCTTCGAAAGCTCGAAGCGGCACGCTTGCACCAAGTGCCTGCGCTCTGCGGGCGATTGGCTGCGTAAGAAGAGCGTCGCTTGACTGAAGTGATCGAGGAAGCTCTCGCTGCGCGCGCGGATCTTCGCGCCCTCGACGCGCTGCGGGTAGTGCGCATAGCCCGAGCCTTTGGGCGCGAGGAACGGACAGCCGCCGCCGATCGAGTTCGGGTGATAGTTGGCAGCGCCGGTGTTGATCGTGTCGCGATGGAATCCATCTTGTTGGTGATTGGCCACCGGCACGACCGGACGGTTGATCGGGATCTCCGCGAAGTTCGGTCCACCCAGGCGCGTGAGCTGCGTGTCGGGGTACGAGAACAAGCGCGCTTGCATCAGCGGATCGTTGGTGAAGTCGATGCCGGGCACCACGTTGCCGACATCGAACGCGACCTGCTCGGTCTCCGCGAAGAAGTTTTGCGGATTGCGGTTGAGCGTCAGCTTGCCGACGCGTCGCACCGGCACGAGCTCTTCTGGCAAGAGCTTGGTCGCGTCGAGCAGATCGAAGCCGTACTTGAGCTCGTCGGCTTCGGAGACGACTTGAAGGCCGAGCTCGTACTCGGGGAAGTTTCCGCGCTCGATCGCGTTCCATAGATCGCGGCGATGGAAGTCGGGATCTTTGCCCATCAGCTTCTGCGCTTCGTCCCACGCCAGCGAGTGCGCACCGAGCACCGGCTTCCAGTGAAACTTGACGAGCTGCGCGTCGCCTTCGGCGTTGACCATGCGAAAAGTGTGAACGCCGAAGCCCTCCATCATGCGGTAGCTGCGCGGGAGCCCGCGATCGCTCATCACCCACATCACCATGTGCGCGGTCTCGGGCACGAGCGAGACGAAGTCCCAGAACGAATCATGGGCCGACGCGGCTTGCGGCATCTCATGCGCAGGCTCGGGCTTCACCGCATGCACCAGATCGGGGAACTTGATGCCGTCCTGGATGAAGAACACCGGGATGTTATTGCCGACCAGATCGAAGTTGCCTTCTTGCGTATAAAACTTGGTCGCGAAGCCGCGCACGTCGCGCGCTGTGTCCGCGGAGCCGCGCGACCCGACGACGGTCGAGAAGCGCACGAACACCGGCGTGCGCTTGCCCGCTTCGGAGAAAAGCGAGGCGCGGGTGTACTTCTTCATCGACGTGTGGCACTCGAAGTAGCCGTGCGCGCC
>JAYUYY010000718.1:0-3943 GCA_043752225.1 Sandaracinaceae bacterium
CGGCGCTCAACACGCTGGCGCTCGCGAGCATTTCGACCGTCGCGGTCAGCTTCTGATCTTCCGCGTTGCTCGACTTGCTCGACTCGCTCGCCGCCCGGCACTCCGACGATCTAATTTCACCGCTTTCACAGGCCCATTCCTCAAGCCGTGATCGACGCCGACGGCAACGTCACGTCGGTCTACACGACCCCGGGACTTTCGTTGAAGGCGAACACTCGGGAGACGCTCGCGGCTGCGCTCGACACAGCGCTCTCCCAACATGATACGTTGCTCGAGCGCCAGCGAGCGGCGCTCGCGCGCTGCTTTCCCGACAACGAGGCGCAGCTGGACACGCTCAGCAGCCTGCTCGTCGACCTGCTGAGGGCGCCCACGCCGCACACGAGCGCTACGAGCGCTGGCTCGGTGGCACTGAGCGCGCTGCAAATCGCGATCTTGTCGGCCGGCAATCTACTCCAGCAGCTCCGCGAGCGCGGCCGCAACGACAATTGAAGGGCGCGCGGTCACGTACTGCTGCCAGTCTTCCATCTCCGAGTAGCGGTGGACGAAGATGAAGTCGGCCTCGGCGCGCTCGGCCGCCTGGTGATCGGCGCGCGCGTCGCCGACGAACACGGCCGGCGCAACGCAGGCGTGGCTCGCGCGCAGCGCATCGACGATCGCTGACTTGGTCTGCGGGCTGCCATAGATGCCCGCGAAGCGCTCGGCCAAGCCGCGTGCCGCGAACACCTCACGCAGGTCGTCCTGATCGCCGCCCGAAACCACAAACACAATGGCACCGCGCTGCTGGATCGCGTCGAGCAGCTCTAAGCAGCCTTCGGTGATGGGACATTCGAGCAACAAGGCCTTGGTCCTGGCTGAGAACGCTGCGAGCAAGCGCGCTTGCAGGCGCTCGTGAAAGGCTTGCCCGAGGATCTGCTCCTGCAGGTAGCGGAGCTTGACGTGGCGAGACACGCCGCCGTGCTCGACGTGGTAGGCGACGAGCTGATCCGCTGCGGCCTCTCCGAATTCCATAGCCACCTCGCGAAACGCATCGGTCTTGAGCCGATTGGAGTCCAGCAAGACCCCGTCGCAGTCCATCAACCACGTCTCATACTTCGAGAGCTCCGGGCGCAGGCGCCGCATCATCGCGTCTGACTCAAGATTTCTTCGATCCTGCGCACGTCGTCCGGAACGTCGACGGCGTGGGTCGCGCTCTTGAGGTGCGTCATCTGGACACCGACTCCGAGCTCGAGGAACCTGAGGATCTCGATGTCTTCCGACTGCTCGAGCGGCGTCTTGGTGGTGCGACTGGCGAACGTTCGGAGGTGCGCGCGCGTGAAGCCGTAGATGCAGACCTGGCGATACGCGGTGCCGAACGTGTCTTCCTTGGTCGCGGGAATCGGAGCGCGGCTCATGTAGAGCAGAGTGCCATCGGCCCTCGCGACCACCTTCGGCACGTTACGGCTGCGAAAGTCCTGCTCGGTCTCGATCGCGCAGAACGCGTTGTGCACGAGCGCGGGGTTCGCGACGAGCGCATCGAGCACGACGCGCACGTCCGCTGCGGAGATGAGCGGCTCGTCGCCCTGCACGTTGACGATCAGCTCACAAGGGATCTGCTCGGCGGCTTCCGCGACGCGGTCGGTGCCGGTCAGGCACTTCGAAGAGGTCATCAGCGTCTCGGCGCCGAAGCCCGCGCAATGCTCGACGATGCGCTCGTCCTCCGTGGCGACGTAGATGCGCTCATTCCGGACGACGCCGAGGCAGCGCTCCCACACGCGCTGGATGAGCGACTTGCCCGCGATCAGCGCGAGCGGCTTGCCCGGAAAGCGCGAGGACGCAAACCGCGCCGGGATGACGATCGCCGCGTCCACCATCAGGCCCTCGGATCGTAGATGGAGGACTGAGTCACGGGATAAGCCGTCGGCGTCACGGCGACGAGCTCCACCGCACCGGGCGAGTCGGCGTATTGCTTGAGCAGCGTGACCATCTCGACTTGACGAGGATCGCCCAGCGGAAACCCATCGAATCCCGCGAGGTAGATCCGCTTGGCGCCGCCGGCGTTCGCGAACGCGATCGCGTACAGCGCGACGAGCGCGCTCGGCAGCGCGGCGCCGTGCTCGCCAAAGGCGAAGCCGGAGACGCCCGTGCGCAGTCCATAGTCGATGATCGTGCTCTCGGACTTGAGTCGCGCCGCCCACTTTTCCGGGATCGCTCCAAGCGGAACGATCAGCGGCTTGTTTGAGGCGATCAAGCGATCGAGCTCGGCGATGACGCGGACCGGATGGCACGACGCATACGCCGAGATCATCTCCGGCGGCAGGCGCGCGTCGGCGTTGAGGTTGATGACGAAGAGATCCTTCTTGCGCGCGATGAAGTCGGCGATCCCTTCCTGATGCTCGCTTGCGCCCTTGCCACCGGCGAGCAGCAGCACGTCTTTGCCACCGACGACCTGCGTTGCATCGCAGCTCCCTTGCGCATCGACGTCGCTGCTACCGACCGCCTGCTCGAACTGGCGCGCGTTGTAGGAGAGGCTCGGAAGCGCCTTCAAGCGCTCGAGCCCGTCGATCACCGTGCTCGCGGATGCCTGGTTTAGGCTCATCATTCGCTGCACGTAGGTCGGGTGAATCGCGTACTCGGCGGCGAGGTAATAGAGCAGATTCGTGCCCCACTTGTACTCGGCTTGCAGCGCGCTGAAGTCCTCCAGCACCACCTCGAACAGCGCGCGCGGATCGTAGCGATCGTGCTTGCGCGCGGCGAGCTCGATCAAAAGGTGCTCGGTCTTGGTGTTGCCTGCGCCGCGGCCCATACCGAGCATCGTCGCGTCGACCCAGCTCGCTCCACAGTCGACCGCTTCGAGCGTGTTGAGCAGCGCGATGCCCTTGTTGTCGTGGGTGTGGATGCCGAGCGGCCCGGTCCACTTGGCTTGCAAGAGGCCCATCATCTTGCGCACGCCGGCCGGCACCATGTCGCCGAGCGAGTCGGCGAAGTAGAGGACGTCGACCGTCTTCCATGCCTCGACCTGCGCCGCAGCCTCCGTAATCGCCGCATCGGTTTGCTGCGTGGACTGCATCAAGTTGAGGCCGACGGTGTAGCCGAGCTCCTTGAGCGATGAGATGAGGCCTTGGCAGTGGCTCAGCTCGGCGAAGTGGGTCGCGATGCGAACGACGCTGACCGGCGACTCCTTACGCGGCTTGAACAGTCGCCGGATCGCGCCCTTCTCTTGCTGCTCGGCCTTGATGACGTCCTTGGCGTCGACCATCACGCAGACCGCGACGTCCTTCGAGATCGCGAGCTTGGCGATGTGCTCGTCCGTGCTGTACGCGTAGGGACCGCAGAACTGCCCGCTCGGAGTGGAGCGGAACCCGATCTCCACCACGTCCACGTGCGCCGCGCTCAAGGCGTCCAGGTACGCGCTGACGAGCTTGGGCTTGAAGTCCCACTCGTTGTAGTAGCCGCCGTCGCGGAGCGTGCAGTCGAGGACCGTTAGGTTTCTTGGGGTCGATGTCACGGGCGGGATCTCGTTTCGGCGGAGGAGCTTACACGTCGACGACTCGGCAGCTACTCGAGGTCTTCGAGCTTCAGCAGCTCGTCGAGCGCGAGCGCGCGCTTGAGCTTCCTGCCGAGCACATGGGTCGCTTCGGTCGGCGAAAGGCCGGTGCCGGGACGCTTGAAGTCGATGTCGCCATCGCTGATGCGCTGGCCTTTTTCGAGCGCGCGCGCCGCGACGATGCTGCGGCGCGCGAAGTTGCGCGCGGGCGCTTCCTTGTCTGTGAGCTCCTGCGCGGGCTGCGTCATCAAGTACGCATCCTTGCAATCGCGTACCAGCCGCGCGAGGCCGAGCGCGTCGACTGCGTGGTAGTGGTCGTCGTCGTCCTCGAGCTTGTTGAGCGTAAAGTGCTTCTCGATGATCCGCGCGCCCATGCTCACGGCGATCGGACACGCCAGCATGCTGTTCTGCGGTTCGGTG
>JAYUYY010000719.1:0-3942 GCA_043752225.1 Sandaracinaceae bacterium
CTGCGAATGCCGTCGAGCGCGACCTGCACGCCGCCGTCGGTGCCGTTCTTGAAGCCGACCGGCATCGACAAGCCGCTCGCGAGCTCGCGGTGCACCTGGCTCTCGGAGGTGCGCGCGCCGATCGCACCCCACGCCACCAGGTCGGCAAAGAACTGCGGCGAAATCGGATCGAGGAACTCGGTGCCCGCGGGCAGTCCCAGCTCGGTCACATCGCGCAGGAAGCGGCGCGCGATGCGCAGGCCCGCGTTGATCGCATAGGTGCCGTCGAGATGCGGGTCGTTGATCAGGCCCTTCCAGCCGATCGTGGTGCGCGGCTTCTCGAAGTACACGCGCATGACGATCAACAGGTCGCGCTCGTAGGCGCGCGCGATCTTGGCCAAGCGCCGCGCGTAGTCGAGGCCGGCGGCCGGGTCGTGGATCGAGCACGGGCCGACCACCACGAGCAGGCGATCTTCATCGCCGCGCAGCACGCGCGCGATCTGATCGCGCGAGCGGCTGACGTGTCCGCAGGCGTTCTCGCTCGCGGGGATCTCTTCCATCAGGATCGCCGGCGGCAAGAGGGGTCGCAGCTCTAGGATACGAACGTCGTCGGTGGGGTTCAGCACGCGCGATGTCCTAGCACGACCCACAGGGCGAGATCATGCGTCGCTCCCGCAAGCTCGTTTCGGCGCTGCACCCTTTTTTGTTATCCTCCCCGGCCTGCGCCCCTGCGTCGCGCCGTTCAGCGACGCGCACAATCCCGTGCGAGGAAGCCCTCAATGAACCGACCGTTTCTCTTGTTGTTGTGTCTGCTCGGCGCCTGCGCGAGCTACCCGCCGCCCACCGAGCGCCTCAATACGACCGAAGGCGCCATCCGCGGCGCAACCGAGGTCGGCGCAGGCCAAATCCCACGCGCCGCGTTGCACTTGAAGCTCGCGCAAGAGCAAGCCGACAAGGCGCGGCAGCTGATGCAAGACGGGTACAACGAACGGGCCGACCAGTCGCTCAAGCGCGCCCAATCCGACGCCGAGCTGGCGATCGCGATCTCGAAAGAAAACCGCACAGTGGAGCTGGCCGAGGAAGCCGAAGCGAAGCTCCAGAAGGTGCGCGAGCAAGCCATGAAGTCGGCGGGGGGAGCAAAGCGATGATGACGCGCGATTTGAATGGCGGGCGGGTCCTCGCCCGCGGGTTGAGTGTCGGGCGGGTCCTCGCCCGCGGGGCAGCTGGGTTTTCGCTCGGGGCTCTTTGGCTGGTAGCGAGCGCGTGTGCGAGCGCACCGCCGCCCCGACCGCTGGTCGATGCGCGCGCCGCATACAGCCGCGCCAAGAGCGGCAAGGCCGCGCAATACACGCCCGCGGATCTGCACACCGCAAAGGTCGCGCTCAACGCCGCCGAATCCGCGTTCGAAGACGACGCCGAATCGCAGGACACGTTCGCGCTCTCGTATGTCGCGCTGCGCACGACGCAGCTGGTCGAGTCGAAGGCCAACACCAAGGCCGCCGAAGC
This sequence comes from Sandaracinaceae bacterium, assembly GCA_043752225.1. GTDB lineage: Bacteria > Myxococcota_A > Polyangia > Polyangiales > JAFGIB01 > JAYUYY01. Next base: position 1,486 of record JAYUYY010000719.1, read on the forward strand.
CGCGCTCACGCGCAGCGAGCAGGAGCTGCGTCGGATCCAAGAGTCCGACATCAGCTTGACCAAGGAAGAGCTGGCGCGGATGAAGGCCGAGATGGCCTTGCGCGAGCAGCAGCTTCAGAGCGTGGACCAACAGCTCGCGAGTGAACGCGCCGCACGCGCCGCCGCCGAAGAGCGCGAGCGCGAAGCGATGCGCAAGCTCGCCGAGGCCGCGGCGCTCAGCGTCAAGCAAGACACGCGCGGCACGGTCATCGTGCTGCCGGGCAGCGTGCTGTTCGAGTCAGGCAAGTACGAGCTGACCGGCGCAGCGCAGCAGAAGCTCACGCTGGTCGCCGGGACGATCGCGCCGCAGGCCGAGAAACACGACATCGTGGTCGAAGGTCACACCGACTCGCGCGGCAGCCGCGAGTACAACGTCGAGCTCTCACAGAACCGCGCGCAGATCGTGATGAACTTCCTGGTCGCGCGCGGAGTGCCCGCTGAGGCCGTCACCGCCGTCGGCATCGGCCCCGACCGCCCCATGTCGAGCAACGAAACCCGCGACGGCCGCGCCGACAACCGCCGCGTCGAAATCATCATCAAATCCATCGAGCGCAAGTAACTCTCAGCAAACGCTGCTGGCGAGCGACAGGAATTCGCGGTCGCTTTGGGCGTGAGAGCGAGCGCGCCCGCAGGAAAAACCGGAACAATACTTCCTGTATTGTGAGGATTTTTCCGAGGACGTAAGCCGCTCTCACGGCCAAATCGGGCGCGAATCCTAGGAGCAAGCGACTACGGAGGTGACGTAGAGGGCGCTGACGAGGGAGATCAGCTGCCGACCCGTAAACGGCTTGGGCAAGAACGTCGTGTTCGGCGTCTCCATATCCTTCGAGTCGCTCTCGACGCCGAGGTATCCCGAGCACACCACCACGCGCAGCTTCGGCGCGCGCTTTCGCATCGCATCGGCGAGCTTCATCCCGCTCAGGCCCGGCAAGATCACGTCGGTCACGAGCAAGTCGACCTGCGCGTCCAGCGATTCGACGAGCGACAGCGCTTCTTCACCCGACGACGCCTCGAGCACCTGCAGGCCGAGCTCCTTCAAGCTGCGCACCATCGTGCGGCGAATCGCAGCTTGGTCTTCGACGACGAGCGCGAGGCCTTGCACCGCTGCCGGTCGCGTGGGCGCGCGCGTCGCTTCCACGACCGCGTTGGGTGATTGCATCGCGAGCGGCAAAAACACTGTAAAACAAGCGCCTTCGCCGAGCGTGCTCTGCACCTCGACGTGCCCGCCGGCTTGCTTGACGATGCCATAGCAAGTCGCAAGACCAAGGCCTGTGCCGTTCTCACCCTTGGTGGTGAAGAACGGCTCGAACACTTGGCGGCGGACCTCTTCGGTCATCCCAGTGCCGCTGTCCTTCACGCACAGCACTGCGTATTGACCCTTGGCCAGCTGCGGATGATCGACGTGCTCGCGGCGCAACGAAAACGAGAGCACGCCGCCTTCGGGCATCGCGTCCTTCGCGTTCACCGACAGATTCATCAGCACTTGGTCGAGCTGACCGGGATCGATGAGCACGTTCACGCCCTGCTCGCAGGCCGAGACGTCGACGCGAATCCGCTCGCCGACCACGCGCCCGAGCAGCTGCCCGACGCTCGCCACAGCGGAATGCAGCGCGATGCAGCGCGGCTCTACGGGCCGCTTGCGCGAGAACGCCAGCAACTGGCTGGTCAGCTTCGCAGCGCCGTCCGCGGCGCGCAGCACCTCGACGAGATCCGCACGGCGCGGGTCGCCCGGCGCGAGGTCGTCCAGCACGAAGCGTGAATACGAGATGATCGAGGTCAACTGGTTGTTGAAGTCGTGCGCCACGCCACCGGCGAGCCGGCCGAGCGACTCGAACCGCTGCGCGTGATCCGCCGCGCGCTGCGATTCTTCGAGCTTGCGCGCGGTGATGGCGAGCTCTTGCTGCGCGGACTCGCGCTCGGTCACGTCGCTCAAGAAGATCACCGCGCGCTTGCCGTTGCGCGTCTCGAGCGCACGCAAGCGCGTCGAGAACCAACGCTCGCCTTGCGGCGTTTGCGTGCTGAACGTGCGCTCTTTGACCGGCTTGCCGGAGAGCACGCGGCCGATCGCTTTGCAGATCATCTCGGGCGACGAATGGATCTGCTGCCAAACACCGGTTCCGAGCACGTCTTCGGGGCGCAGCGGCGGATCGACGCGGTTGACGAGCTCGATGATGCCTTCGGGATCGACGACGAACACGTAGTCCGGCGCTTGCGAGACGATCTCTTCCATCATCTCTCGTGAAGCGCGCAAACCCTCGGGCTCGAACACGAGTGGCCTCGAGACGCGGTTGACGCCGCTGGCTCGTGATCCGGTTGGTCGCATGCTGCCGGCTGCTCTCATGACGTCGCTCCTATCGCAAGCAAGGTTCCACACACATATGCGGTGAGGCGTGCACCGAGCATCACTGCAACACCCAG
>JAYUYY010000720.1:0-9791 GCA_043752225.1 Sandaracinaceae bacterium
AAAACCGAGAAACCGAGAACCGTCCCCTATTCGAAGAGGAGGCGGAGCTTGTCGAGGAAGCCGTGGGTTTTGGGGAGTTGGATCGCGGTGTCCATTTCGGCGGCGAGGGCTTCGAGGAGCACGCGTTGTTTCTCGGTGACCTGCTGCGGCACTTCTACGATCAGCGTGACGAACTGATCGCCTTTGCCATAACCACCGAAGGTCGGCAGGCCCTTGCCGCGCAAACGAAACGACTTGCCGGATTGCGTGCCGGGCGGGACGCGCATCGTGACTTTGCCCTCGAGCGTCGGCACTTCGATCTGTGCGCCGAGCGCGGCCTGCGGGAACTGCACCGGAACTTCGCAGTGGATGTCGGCGCCATCGCGCGTGAAGAACGGATGCGCCAGCACACGGATGTGCACGTGCAGGTCACCCGCACCGCTCGCCAGCTGCTCGCCCGCACCGCGCACCGTGCGCACCGAGCCGTCTTCGACGCCGGGCGGGATCTTGAGCGTGATCGCTTGCGGCTTGGTGCGCGTGCCGCGACCGCTGCAATGACCGCAGCGCGCTTCGGGCCGCACGCCCGAGCCCTCGCACGCGCTGCACGGCCGCGTCGCGACGAAGAACCCGCGCTGGTAACGCACCTCGCCGCGCCCGCGACACGCCGCGCACTCCGGCACCACGATCGCCGGCTCGGCACGCGTGCCGTTGCAGCGCTCGCACAGCTCTTGGCGCTCGTACTCGATGCGCTTGTCGATGCCGTGCGCGGCTTCTTCGAAGCGCAACTCGAGGTTGTATTTGAGGTCCGCAGGCAAGCGCGAGCCCGCGCCCTTCTTGCCGAACACATCGTCGAAGAAGCCTTCGAGCATGTCCGCGATGCCCGAGAGGTCGGCACCGGCGAACGGCTCGCCACCGCCGAAGGCCGAGTGGCCGAGCTGATCGTAGCGGCGGCGTTTGCCCTCGTCGGCCAGCACCGCGTACGCCTCGGTCAGCTCCTTGAACTGCTCCTCGGAGCTCGCGTTGCCGTGATTGGTGTCCGGGTGATACTTCACCGCGAGCTTGCGATACGCGATCTTGAGATCGCCGTCGTTGACCGTCCGCTCGACCCCGAGCACTTCGTAGTAATCGCGCTTGCCGGCACGCATGGCCGCCGAGTCCTAGCACGGAGCTTGGCTTGCAACACGTTCTCGAAAATGAGCTTGTGTTGCAGGTCGACGAGGCGTCCGCGGGCGCTCGGCTGGACGTCTTTCTGCGCGATCGGCTGCGGCGGCAGCTCGCGAGCGCTCAGTACGCGCAAGCGGGGCTCGGCCGCGCTGCGATCACGAAGCTGATCGAGAACGGCAGCGTTCGCGTCGACGGGCGCCGCATCTCGCCTTCGCACCGCGTGCGGGCTGGCGAACGGATCGGCGTGCGCGGCCCAACCGACACCGCGGCCTTGCCCGATCCGAACGCGCCGCTCGAGCTGATACGCGAAGAGCCCGCGTTCGTAGTCGCGAACAAGCCGGCCGGGATGCCGACGCATCCGCTCGCGCCGGGCGAGCTCGGCACGCTGGCCTCGGCGTTGCTCGCGCGCTTTCCCGAGATGGCTTTTTTTGGCTATTCGCCGCGCGAGCCTGGGATCGTGCACCGACTGGATACCGATACTTCCGGCTTGGTGCTCGCCGCGCGCACCGAAGCTGCGTTTCACGGCCTTGCGCAGCTGCTCGAGCATGGCGGCATCGAGAAGCGCTATCTCGCGCTGTGCGCACATGCACCGCATTTGGCTTCGGGTGAAGCGCTGTGCGCGGGTATGCATGAAGCGTGGCTCGTCGCGCATGGCCGGCGCGTGCATGTTCACTCGCTCGAAGCCCATGCGGATGCGCGACGCATCGCGACCGAGATCCTGCAGGTCACGCCGTATGGTCAATTCACGCTAGTTGAGGTGCGCGTGTATCGCGCGCGCCGGCATCAGATCCGCGCGCACCTCGCCGCGCTCGGCCATCCGATCGCGGGCGACGCGTTGTACGGCGGTCGCGCTATCGCCGATCTCGCGAGGCACTTCCTCCACGCCAGCGAGCTGGCATTTGCCGATCCCGCCAGCGGCGCGGCCGTGCATGTGCGGGTCGGGCTGCCCCCCGAGCTGCTCGCGGCGCTCGAAATCGCTGAAAAAACCTGAGCCACAGCGCGCGATCGGCCGTTCCGGAGACGCCCTAAGCAGGTGCTCCCGATGCTGGGACGTTGTTGGTCCGAGTGCGCAACTGTGCGTCGATGGCTTGTGTTTTCGTCACAAATGCATTTTCAATGCGCGCGACTCACCACGGATTGGGGCGGAGGCTGACATGGCACGGATTCAAAGTTTGATCTTGTTGAGCGCGCTTACGGGCGCGCTGAGCGTTGGGCTCATGGGTTGCGGCGACGACGAAGGCGGAACGACCGACGCGGGCGATGCCGGCGGCGAAGGCGGCCAAGGCGGCCGCAGCGGCTCGGGCGGCCGGAGCGGCCAGGGCGGCGAGAGCGGCAACGAGTCGGACGGCGGCGATGCCGGCGGCACGAGCGGCGGCGCGGGCGGCATGGGCGGCTCCGGCGGCTCGATGGTCGTTCCTCCGGTCGTCTGCGGCGGCGATGAGTGCCCAGCGGTCGCAGCGCAAGCAGCGATGCTCGGCGTGACGAACTGCTGTCAGGACAATGACGAGTGCGGCACCTCGAATCCGCTCGTCCCCGGTGAGTGCTTGCCGGCGAACGCGCCCGGCAGCCTCGATCTGTCGTGCCCCGAGTTCGACGCGATGTTCCAGATCTGGCCCGGCTGCTGCACGCCGGACGGCCAATGCGGCGCGCTCAGCGCAGGCATGGGCGGTCTCGGCTGCGTTGCGAACGAGACGCTGATGGCGCCCGAGAGCAGCTGCACGTTCGACCCGAACAACACCTGCACGAGCATCACCGAGGTGGCTTGCGACGGTAACGAAGACTGCGGCTCCGGTGAGCTGTGCTGCGGCACGTTCGCGGGTGGCGGCTACACCAGCGCGACCTGCCAAGCGACCGCAGAGTGCGCGTTGCTCGCCACCGCCGACGCCGCCCTCGGCGCAAACATGTACTTCGAGTTCTGCCACCCGGACGATGTGTGCGCGACGGAAGGCTTCACGTGCGCGCGCAACGCGCTCTACTTGCCGCCGTTCCTCGCGCGTTGCCGCGACGACGGCGATCCGCCGGACGTTACCGCCGCGCCGAACGGCTCGGGCGTCGTCAACTGCGGTGAGAGCCCGTGCGGCGCTGGTCAGAAGTGCTGCTTGCCCACGCCAGGCGATCCGCTGTGCGTGGATGCAGACGAGGAATGCCGCTGCACTGCCGAGACCGGCGATGGCGGCGTGGACGATGCCGGCCTGTAACGAACGGCCGCAACGAGTAGCCGCTTCGTAAAACACGGCTGTTTCGTGTTGTGGGCTGTGGTGCCGTGATGCACCACAGCCCACTTTCTTTTAAGCGCGTGCTTGGTCGCGAATGAGAGCGTGATCCCGAGCCCGTTCTATTTCACGTTGGAGCGCGAGCCGCTCATCCTCGAAACGGAGCCGCGATCATGAACGAGAAGATCATCCTGCTGGTCGAGGACAACCCGAACGACGAAGAGCTCACGCTGCGCGCGCTGCGCAAGAGCAACATCGCAAACACGGTCATCGTGGTGCGCGACGGCCCCGAGGCGCTCGACTTTTTGTTCGCGCGCGGCGCGTATGCGCAGCGCGATCTCACGCAGGCGCCGCAGCTGGTCCTGCTCGACCTGCAACTGCCCAAGATCGGCGGGCTCGACGTGCTGAAGGCGCTGCGCGCAGACGATCGGACGAGCTGCTTGCCGATCGTGATGCTGACTTCTTCGCGCGAGGAGCAAGACATGCTGCGCAGCTACAAGCTCGGCGCGAACAGCTACATCCAGAAGCCGGTCGACTTCACGCAGTTCACCGAGGCCGTGCGTCAGCTCGGGCTGTACTGGCTGGTGCTGAACCAAACGCCGGTTTCTTCGCACTGAACGCGCCCCGCCGGGCACGGCCGCGTTTCCGAAGCGGCGGACTGGACGGATCTGTGCAACGGATATGGAGATGCGCAGATCGGCCAGCGGCTTTCTCGTAGCGTTCGTAGGCGTTTTGCTCGTGCCCGCCACGGGCATGGCGTTCGAGACGCTGTTCAATCGAGTCCGAGGCGAGCGCGACTTGGCCTCGATCTTCGCCGATGGCGAAGCCGTAGCCGACGTCGAGGGCGGGATCCTGATCGGGCGCGGCCACGAGCGCTGGCAGCGCTTGCCGAACGGCGCGATGCGCGTCGAGCGGGTGTGGAAGTACACGCACCTGCGCCACCCCGAGCTGGGCACGGTGCACGCGCTGCCCGAGCCCTGGAATGCGGTCTCGACGCTCGAGATGAGCGCGAGCCTGCGGCTTTTGCGCGCGGACACCGCGCTGCACTTCCACCGCTCCGCCGATCGCGTGCTCAAGGACTACGCGATCAGCGAAGAGCGCCCGAAGCTCTTCGAGTGGAACCGCTCGAGCACGCGTAGCAACGCCGCCGGCACCGAGCTCACGCGCACGACGTATCTGAACAAAAAGCTCGTCGAGCAAGACACGTATGACTACGAGCCGGACGTGATCCCGATGGAGATCGCGCCCTTCTATCTCTCGGTCGCGCTCAAGCGTGGGATCGAGAAGTTCGAGTTCGAGCTGCTCTTGCCCGGCGGCTCAGAGCACTCGATCCGCGCCGTGGTGCATCGCACGCGCGACATCGCGAAGCTCGCGCGCGAGTACCGCTTGCCGCGGCGTTACTTCGAGCGAAAGAACGAGCTCGCGGTCGTCGACTTGCGGCTTTCCGCGGTGCTCAAGCACGCGTTCTTCCCGCACCACATCTACATGGCGTTCTCAGCCGCCGACCCGACGCAGATCGATCGCATCTGGGGCGGCGACCCCGACGAGCCGCTCGAAGCGTTTCGAATTCAGTGATTCACAGCGAGGCTATTCAGGCGTGCCGCACAGGCCCCATGCGTAGAGCGCTTCTTTCTCCGCCTCGGTCAGCGTGATGCCCGAATTCGCGGGCGGCATCGCGCCTTCCGCAACCTCTTCGACCGCGTTCTCGGCGCTGGCCATCGCGGCCGCGAAGGTGTCGAAGTTGAACGAGCTCGGAGCGCCGTTGCGCGCGCCTGCGGTGTTCTCGGAGGAGTGGCACGTCGTGCACTTGTCGAAGATCGTTACGTCTGTGTAGACGGGCACATCGCCGTCGCAGTCCGGATCGGGCTCATCGCCGCCGCTGCCGCCGGCACCGCTCGCGCCGGCGCCGCCGTCGCCCGAGTCATCGCCACAGGCGGGCAACACGGCGAACGTCAAACACACCCACAGCGCTTGAAGGGAGAGAAGCAATCGCATGGTGGTCTCCAAAGAGTAGAAGTCGAGCCTGCGTGCGTTCAGCTTCGCGAGAGATCCGCCATCAAGGGCAGATGATCGGAGAGCTCTTGCCAGTTGCCGCCGTCGAGCCGACTCGCGCGTGTCGCGCGCAGGTTACGCACGTAGATGCGATCGAGATTGAAGAGCGGACGTTTCGCGTGCCACGTGCGCAGCGAGGTCGGGTCTTGGGTCAGATCCGCAAAGGCGTTGTGCAAGCGCAGCTCTGCGATGATCACGCGGTCGAGCTCGAGGTTCCAATCGTTGAAGTCTCCGCCGAGCAACACGGGCTCGCCTGGCCGCGTGCGCTCTGCGATCAGCTCTGCGACGCGGCTGACTTGCGCGCGCCGCTGATACCTGTTGAGGCCGAGGTGGACGTTGATGACGTGCAGCGGCGCGCCATCGAGCGCGAGGCGCACGTACAACATGCCGCGGCGCTCGATCCGGTTGGTCGAGATGTCGTGATTGCTCGAGTGCTCCGCAGGCAAACGCGAGAACGTGGTATTGCCGTGATGGCCGCGCGCGTGAAACTTGTTGCCGCCGTAGTAGCTATGCAGCTTGAGCGCGTCGGCAAGCAGGTCGCTCTGCGAGCCGCGACCCTGCGTGCAGTGAAATACCTCTTGGCACATCACGATGTCCGCGTCGTGATGGGCGAGCGCGCCGCCCAACGTGGCCATTTCGACCGCGCTCCCGCCGTGTGCGCCTTTGCCCTTGCGAATGTTGTATGTGATGACTCGCAACGATGCGGGCATATCTGGAGCCCTGCAGTATAGCGCCGACTCCATTCGCTGTGCAGCTTTAGAAGGTGATGCGTGTCCGAAGCGATGGTGCCCGGCAACCGGGTGACTTTCCTGCATGATGGTGAGCAATGCATTCCGGCGATGCTGGAAGCGATCGCTGGCGCTCAGCACGAGGTCCTGCTCGAGATGTACTGGTTCGGCTCGGATACCACCGGCCGGCGCTTCGCGGATGCGCTCGCCGAGCGGGCGCGCGCCGGCCTGAACGTCCTGGTCACGTATGACTCGTTCGGCAGCTACGACACCGAACGCTCGATGTTCAGCATGCTGCGCGAGGCGGGCGCCTCGGTGCACGAGTACAACCCGATCAAGCTGCTCCAGCTCAGCTTCATGCGCTGGAACCGCCGCAACCATCGCAAGCTGCTGGTCGTCGACAACAAGGTCGCGTTCACGGGCGGCGTTAACCTCGGCGATCCGTGGGCCGCGGCGGTCGATGGCGGCACCTTCCGCGACGATCTCGTGCGCATCGAAGGGCCCGGCGCGCCCGTGATGCGCGAGATTTTCTTCACCGGCTTCAAGGGTCCGACCGCGAAAGCCGTGCGCGCTGCCCCGCCGCCTGCACCTACCGCGTGCGGAACCACGCACGTCCGGGTTCTAGCCAATAATCGCTATCGCGATCGGCGCATCATCGAGCGCGCGTACCTCGCGCAGATCCGCGCTGCGCGGTCGTACATCCTGATCACGAACAGCTACTTCATCCCTCGGCGAATGGTGCGCGTCGCGCTCACGGCGGCGGTGCAACGCGGCGTCGACGTGCGCGTGCTCTTGCCGACCGAGAGCGATGTCCCCGCGGTCAAGTACGCGACGCATCGGCTGTACTCGGATCTGATGAAGCGCGGCATCCAGATCTACGAGTGGGGGCAGAGCATCTTGCACTCGAAGACCGCGGTGATCGACGGCGTGTGGTGCACCGTGGGCTCGTACAACCTCGACTATCGATCGTGGGCGTACAACCTCGAGCTGAACGTCACGGTCGAGGATCCGATGGTCGTGAGCGCGCTCGAGCTGCGCACGCGCGAGGACATCAACCGATCGCGCCGCGTCGATGCGCGGGTTTGGCCGTTACGGCCACTGTTCGAACGCATCCTCGAAGAGCTTTTCTACCGACTGCGCAGGCTTCTTTGACAGCGCTGCGCGCCGGAGCTCCTTTCCAGGTCGCGCGAGTGCGTAAGGGTTTGCCTAAGGCTGTTCTAAATCGCACGGGCACAAGACCCGTACCGCGACTGGGAACGGTTTCGCTTCGCGCGTGGCTGCGGTACGCACGCGTTGGCTTGAGCGAGCACGCTCGTGTCTATGTGACCTTTGGCGAAGCGGGAGAGTCGTAATGACAAGCACAAAGTTCTTGGTTCTGAAGTTGGCTTTGTTCGCGGTCAGCGCGCTCGCCATGAGCGTGACCGGCTGTAAAGAAGAGACCACGGGCGGCGGCGGCACAGGCGGCATGCTCGTCACCGGCGGCGCCAGCGGCGCGATCGCGACGGGCGGGGTCGGCGGAATGCTCGCTACGGGTGGCGCAGGCGGCGTCAGCGGAATGACGGCGACCGGCGGCGTCGGTGGAATAATGGTCACGGGCGGCGTCGGCGGAATGATGATGATGACGGGTGGCACCGGCGGTATGACCGGCGGCGTCGGCGGAATGATGGCGACCGGCGGCATGGGCGGCATGGGCATGGATGCGGGCGTGTTCACGCTCGCGAGCAGCGCCTTCGAAGACGGCGGCCTCTTGCCCGCGGTGCATCGCTGCATGTCGCTCGGCGGCATGACCGGCCCATCGCCTGCGCTCTCGTGGACCGGCGCGCCGGCTGGGACGATGAGCTTCGCGATCACGCTCACCGACACCACCGCGGGCATCAGCACGGGTTATATGCATTGGACGATCTACGACATCCCGGCGATGGCCACTTCGCTGCCCGAGGGTGTGATGAAGGCCGAGATGCCAAGTATGCCAGCCGGCGCAAAGCAGTCCGCGCAGAATCAGAACACGTTCGTGCCTGGACCGGGTTACTTCGGCCCGTGCGGCTCGGGCGGCACCAATACGTATGAGCTCAAGATCTTCGCGCTCGACGTCGCGACCTTGCCCGATGTCATGACGAGCACTGCGCCCGCGATGATCCGCGCGAAGATCGAAGAGCACGATGTCGCGACCGCGACGCTCACGTTGATGTCGATGCCGTGATCGCGCGTGGATTGCGCTCTGCGCGCAAGCGCATGAAGCGCTTCAGGAACGGCAGCTGCACGCTACGTGGGTAATGAGGCGCGGATGCGGTGAGGATCGCATCCTCATCGATCACGGCCTCGAGCGCGGCCGGCAACGCGATCTCGAGGTCGTCGAGGATCTCTTTGGCGACCCGGCCGCCGGTTTCGGCAGCGCCTTCCATCCAGCCCTGGAACTCGGGGCTGGTGTGCTCGCCGCAGAAGTGCGCGTTGCCTTCGCGCAATCCTTCAGTTGACCAAAACGACCACTGGCCGGGGCGGTAACACGCGTAGCTGCCACGCGCGAAGCGATAGCTCGGCCAGTGCATGCGCACCGCGGAGTCGGAGACGTATTGCTCGGTGATGCCGGGGAACGCGACTTCGAGATCGGGCAGCGCGCCGCGTAGCCATGCATCGGCGCTGCCTTCGCCGCTCGCGATGCCTTGCGCGCCGCCGACGAAGTTGGTGAGCACGCCGTGCGTTCCGCTCTGTCCGATCGAGCTGTCCCAGGTCTGCTGCGCGGGGCGATCGGTCGTGAGGCTGCCGCTGGCGTTGTGCTCGGTGCGCCAGATGCGGGTGCGGAACGCGCCCATGATCTTGGCGTTCGTGCCGTAGCCGAGCTCGTCGATGATCGTGCGCTTGTCGCTCGAGAGCTCGAGCGCGTCGAGCTCGACCTCGCGCAAGAGCGTGAAGGGCAGCGCGAAGACCACGCGATCGAAGCTCTCTTCCAGCTCGCTGCCATCTTCGCGTTCGAAGCGCACCTGGTAGCGACCGTCGCTCTTTTCGGCCGAGACGAGCCGCGCGTCGGTCTCGATGTGATCTTCGATGCGCTCGGCCAGCGCGCTCGTGATCGCGTCGTTGCCGCCGTGGACGTGGTAGCGCTCGTCGGACGCGCCGAAGATGCGAAACGGATCGGGCTGATCGGAGCCGATCAAATAGATCATGTTGAGCGCCGACTGCTGCTCGCACTCGAGGCCGAACTCGCCGCGATAGGCCGCGTAGAGAATAGAATGCAGCTCGGCGTACTGCGCCGCTGGCACCTTCTCGGCGATGTACTCGCTGAGCGTGGTTTCATCGAGCGTTGCAAACGCGTCGTCATCGTTGTCGGCGGCCTCCATGTCCGCGGCCATCGCTTCGGCCACCGCGCTGAACTGCGCGACGATCGTCGCTTCGGGAACGACCGCATCACCGACCAGCCAGGTGTCCGCGGCGTAGCCCTCGGGCGCATCGGCCAAGCGATCGTCGAGCTCCAGATTCAGCTCTGCGACCAGCGCGTGGATGAAGCGATGGTTGGTGTCGATCAGCTCGCCCCCGAGCTCCACGACTTGCTGATCGGGGAACATGCCGCGCGCGCTGTGCATGCGACCACCGACGCGAGAGCTGGCTTCGAACACGCGCACCTGCACGCCGGCTTGATCGAGCCGATACGCGCAATGCA